>DATNHH010000248.1:0-7586 GCA_035605055.1 Nitrososphaerales archaeon | reverse complement strand
ATCAGTGGTTTTCGGAACCACGCCAATTTCGTCCGCAAACGGTTTTCCAGATAAACCGAATATCTTAGCGACGCTTGGGCCGGTGATATCGCCGTCGAGTATGCCGACCTCGTAACCCTGTCTTCGCAATTCTACCGCAATCATGGCTGTGACGTATGACTTGCCTACGCCACCCTTGCCGGACATCACCGCTATGATGTTCTGGATTCCCTTCTTCTCAAGTTTGTCAATACCGGCACTAAGCCCAGGAGCCTTGCCAACGGACTTTTGGTCGGCTTTCATCTGCTGGAGTCTCAAGCTGAGCTTGTTGACCTCCTCTTTTGTCATCGAGCTCATTTTTACGGTTACTTTAGAAACACCCGAAAGTCCTCCCAGTACGCGATTGATATCTTTCTCAATAGTACCTGCAAGCGGACAGCCCTTCACGGTTAGAGCAATATCAATATCGACATTCGAGCCGTTAATTTCGAGCTTCCGGACCATTTCCAAATCTACAATGTTAATGCCGATCTCCGGATCCACTACTTCGCGAAGCTTAGAGATCATCTCTTCTTTTGATGCCAATTAGAATAAAGCCTAACCCAAGAGGTACTGAATGGTACTTCCGCTTTCTGACTTAAGACTCTAGCGGAAGTCCTTCAAAAGTTCCTCGTACCTTTGCAAATTGGTGGCCAGACTCAAGTTCTGAAGAGCCATCGGTTCCTTGCTCATGAGCGTATTGTTCTCCAAAGACTTTGTTTCGCCGGTGAATATCAAGCCCGTCGGAATCTTCCCCTGGGAAAGTAGTTCCGCCGCGCGAGTAAATGCCATGACACGGCTCTTCGAGGAGTAGGAAGGTTCAGTATCCAAATTATGAACCTGCTCTCTCCATTCTTTGTAAGTGTCGTTGTAGGTAACGCAAGGACTAAGAACCTCAATGAACGCAAATCCTTTCAGAGAGTTGGCATGCTGAATTCCTTTTTTCAGCAAGTCAGTTAACTGAGCCGGATTCCCCGAGAAACCCCTTGCGATGAAGGTTGTATTCTGGATCGAAAGTGCAGTCATCACGGCGTCGAAAGGAGCTTCGACGTTTCCCTCGTATCCTGGAACTGCAGTCGGAGACGGCTGTCCTTTAGTAAGCCCATAAGTTCCGTTCTGCATCACGAGATAGACAAGGCTGGGATTTCTTTTGAGCGCATGAATGAAATGCCCCGCTCCTATCGCGTAACCATCGCCATCGCCGCCGGCCGCTATCACCGTCAAATTGGGATTTGCAAGCTTCACTCCGATGGCAGTTGGAAGAAGTCTTCCGTGGAGGGAATGAATACCATAACACTCAAGATCATTGTGAATAGATCCTGAACATCCTATTCCACCCACAATTACCGTGTCCTTCGGCTTTATTGCAAGTTCCGCCAGCGCCTTTTTCAGAGAAGCTAAAACTCCGAAATCCCCGCAACCTGGACACCAGATTGGAGTAGAAATTGGAACAGTTTTTGTCATCTTAAGCACTCACCTTTGGTGTCAGTCCTGATAGAATCGCACCAGCTATCTCCTTCGGCTTGAAGGAGCTTCCGTCAAATTTCGTTATGCTTTCAATTCTCTTAGAATCACCGACTGAACTTCGAATCAAACTTGCAAGTTGCCCCTGGTAGTTATTTTCTACGACGTAAACCACATCGAGCTGATCCATAAAATCGGCCAGGTCATCCTCGAGCAACGGCCAGATCGTCCTAATCTGGTGGAACCTGACTTCAACTCCTTTGCTAGCGAGCTGCTCCATGCTTTCGATGATCGGACCATAAGTCGAACCAAAACCGATTATGCCGATTTTGGCAGTCTTCGGACCGAAGTTATTGCCCTTGGGAAGATCCTTCTTTCCAAGCTCAAGCTTATTCATTCTCTTTCGCATCATTCTGAGACGATTAGTTCTATCGGTTGAGACTGCCCCAAATTCGTTGTGCTCGTTTCCGGTGACCTGACTTTCTCCTCCTTCCTCTGAAGGAATAGACCTCCACGAAATTCCATCCTCTGTAAACTCGTATCTCTTGAATACGGCGAGCTTCGCAAGATCTTCTTCGGTAGCAAGCTTCCCCCTGTCAATGGTTAACTTTGTAAGATCGAATGGTTCGATGCTTGCGCTGTTCTGGCACAGCGCCTGATCAAGCAATAGAAAGACTGGGAGCTGGTACTTTTCAGCAAGGTTCATCGCCTGAGAAGTTATGTAGAAACATTCGTTCGCGTTTCCGGGCGCGATTACAAACCTGGGAAATTCTCCGTGAGATGCAAACACAACATGGTTCACGTCGGACTGCTCATTTTTTGTCGGTTCGCCAGTACTTGGACCAACTCTCTGACACTCGACAACGACGATAGGGATCTCCGCCTCTCCCGCATGGCCCACTCCTTCAGTCATAAGAGACTGTCCGGGTCCTGAAGTTGCAACCATGACCCGGGCACCAGCGTACGCTGCACCGATGCCCATGTTGATTACGGCCAGCTCGTCTTCGGCCTGCTTTACTACACCGCCAAACTTTGGTAGACGCGGAGTGAGCCACTCCATAATGTCCGTTGCCGGAGTTATGGGATAACCGATAAAGAACCGACCGCCGCTTGCCAGGAAGGCAAAGGCGACTGCCTCGTTCCCGGTCGAAAGAATTTTGTTTGAATTGGACGCAGGCGCGAGACTGTACGGATTTCTTCCAATGTTCTTCGTAGCGTAGTCAAGACCTATCTGCAAAGCCTTCAAATTCGATTCGAGCGCTTCTTTGCCTCGCCTTTCATATCGGACTATCAGTACTTTCTTCAGGAGCTCATCGTCCAGTCCCAGCAGTCTCCCTAGGACTCCAAAGGTTATGGTATTCTTGAAAATATTCCTTCGAAGCTCAGAAGCAGCCATATTTCCAAACGGCGCAGAGTAGATCCTAAAACCCGGTTTTCTCAAACCCTCTGAAAGCGGTCCCTTTGAGCTGTCGAAAATAATTACTGCGGTTTCCGAAAGATCGGAAAGCCCTGCCTGCACCGCCTCTTCGTCAAATGCCACAAGAACGTCCACTTGATCCCCAATACTGTGAATATCCCTGACCGATGCGCGAATTACGCCATCGGCATGCCCGCCCCTAATTCTCGAAAGAACATTCCTCGCGTCGTAGATGTTTAGCCCAATGTCTCGGAAGACTCTACCCAGAAGATTCACCACAGTGAGAGTTCCGTCTCCGCCCTGACCTCCGATCATTACGCAAACATCGTTCTTGACTACAGTCTGAACGTCTGACGCTTGCTCTAATTTAGTCGCCAAAACTCAAATCACCTTAAGGATCTCTTTTTTGAGACCGAAAACACCCAGAAAAGTTGTTGCATTTATTTTATGGTAATTCATAATATATAAGCATGGCTTGGTGAAAAAGGTGGGAAAACTTGAAAATTCTATAAGAATTAGAATTCTGAATCAGATGGGCCCAATAATTGCAATTCAAATAAACAATTGTGGTAAAGTATCCAAGTATCGAAATGTGATACTTCACAACTGAATTGAAATCATGGGTTCCAAATTTAATACGTTTAAATATCACGAACGCACTTTTTCACTTCTGAGAGATCGGGTAAACGGTCTTCCATCATGCAAACCCCTTACGAAATCGCCTCTAAATCAGTAATTCCCGCAATCAGAGGAATGATATCTAGGGGATTGATTGAAAGAGATTTTACTCAATCTCAAATTGCGACGGCGCTTGGAATAACTCAACCGGCGGTTTCAAAGTATTTTTGGGACAAACGCGGCCGGGCGATAGACTTTGATCATCGAGATGACGTCAAGAGTATGACCGAGGCGATTACGGATGGGATTGCAAAAGACAAGCTGGACAAGGTTCAGGTTGCGAATATGATAAAGGACATTTGCGACTACGTGATGCGTCGAGGGTACATGTGCGACCTCCATTTCGAGGTCGAGCCCCAGGTGAAGAATTCGAATTGCAAGATTTGCATGGAACCTCAGGCTTCTTATTTCTAATAGCCTACCTGTAACACTCTTGCGTAATTTTCTATTCCTAGATTTTAATCCAGTAAACAGAATAATTCTAATACCTTTGTCTTGATGGCTCGTGGTAGATGCCCGAACTAAGAAAAGACTACTTTACTCGGAAGCTCGTTCTGGTGTCTGCGGAGAGAGGGAAGAGACCTATGGAGTACAAGGTTTCGCCCAGCGATCCTCTTGAAAAGAGTCTGTGCCCTTTTTGTCCCGGAAACGAGGATATGACCCCGCCTGCAGATCTGGTTTTGGTTTCTAATGAAAACACGCTGTTAAAGCTTGCAGACTCTGATACAGAAAGAGTTCACGAGTGGTCTGTGAGATATTTTCCAAATAGTTTTCCAGCCGTGTCACCAGAGTCTGAGACAACGTTCAGTGACTATCCGCTCCAGGGCGAACCAGCTCTAGGCTATCACCACGTGATGGTCGTTACACCTAATCATTCCGCCACTTTTAGCAGTTTGTCGGTCGACCATTGGACCGAGATACTCACAACGTTGCAAGATAGAGTCCGGTGGCTCTACTCTAAGAAAACCGTCGGTTATGTCTCGGTGTTTATCAACAACGGATATGAGGCTGGCGCGTCATTTTCTCATCCTCACCTTCAAACGATTACTCTGACAAAACTTCCTCCGGCAATCGAGGAAGAAGCAGAAGCAGTTCACGAATCAATGTCAGAGTTCGGCGTTTGTCCGATGTGCAAGGTCGTAAACCTCGAATCTAGCGGCCCGAGACTGATCCTTTCAACCGATAATTTTGTTTCCTTCGCGCCTTGGGCTTCGTCGCACGCCTACGAATTCTGGATTTTTCCAAAGAAACACGAGACCTCCTTCCTGAAGGTTTCTCAGAAAGAAATCCAGGACCTTTCAACGATGCTCAAATCGACTCTGGGCGGCCTTGATGCAGTCCTCAACAATCCCTCATACAATATCGTTTTTCACATCTCCTCTGAAAAAAAGACAACGAAACAGATTCATTGGCACATCGAAGTCTACCCCCAGGTTGTAAAGTGGGCAGGTCTGGAGCATGGAAGTGGAGTATACGTCAATCCCGTACCCCCGGAGATTGCCGCTCAACAACTCGGCGCGTCGGCAAGAAGGCAGATCTCCACTTTGATCGGAATTACTTGATCCTACAATTTTCGTAATCTTTCGATTCTCGTCGTAATCTAACTAGAGAATTTGAGCAGTCATACACTCTTTGAGGGAGTGGTTAGATCGTCTACTTCGTCAGTAGCCTATTGCATTTGAGTTACATTTAAGGCCGGAATCATTTTAGGAATTAGTTTTGGTTAATGTGGTCGGCGGTGATACTTGTCTTTGGACCCCCTTCAAAGAGTCAAGGCATCCGATAAGCTCGATGAGAAAATGAAAAAACGGATTGTTGCAAAGATGAAGAACGTCTATTCCGCGATTTCAGACATCGAGAAACTGTCCGAATTGAAGTATCCCCAGTTTTATGTAGAGCCAGTTCTAACAGTCTCTGTTTCGCAAGACAACTTTGGGGGCATCGGGGTTCTCTATGCAAGGACTATACCGGTTGACACCAGCGGAAGGATTGAAATCGTCGTCCAGCTCAGTGGGGCCCTAGTGATTTACGCCACAAAGGCAAGTTTGAAACTTGTCCTTGCGCACGAATTTCTCCACTACATCGAACTGATCAAGGATTTTTCGAGTGGTAATATTTCATCACAATTTACATCCAGTTCAATTTTCGAGGAGCACCACCTCGATTCACGGAGGGCAATAGATCCATTGAAAGTATTTCCTAGAAGAAAGCTGGCAAAGGACCTTGCGAGAGACCTCCATGGAGGTTTCGATGATGAAAAATTGAATGAAAAGTGCCGTAAGCTTTGGATAGAGAAGGGCCTTCCAACAGCGAAGATCTCCATGGGAGAAAACCAAGTGAGAATCTCGATGGAATCTGTGGCCAATTCCCAGTTTGATCCTAAAATCGTCATGTTCTTATCCGGTATAAGTTCGAAGTAGAAAGCATATTACGACGCGAGGCAACTAACCCCTCGTCGCTGAGTCGGTTGCGTGACCTTTCTCCGTCGGAGATTCAGAACGTTTCGAAGACGATCGATCACCTGACCAAGAAAAAAGACGTACTCGCAATGTGTGCGTACGGATCTCAAGTGGCCGGTTACGCTACAAAGTCCAGCGATTACGACGTTATTCTGGTGCTAAAACCGTTCACGCAGCGAATCAGGTATTTTTACTTGAAGGGTGAAGCGGAGTGCTCAGTTCTCGTCGTTGATCCGAGATCAATCGAAAATGATTGCAAGAAATCTACGTATGGTGAATTTGTTTCGGGGAGGCTGCTCAATGTCTACTCGCCGATTATCGGTGAAGAGTTTCTAAGGGAGAATGAGGTCGCCTATAAGAAGAGGGTTGTCATCGAGGGTCTCTCGGAAGCCGTTGCCGATCACTCCCAGTTTGCGTTCGAGATTAATTTTCCGCTGAGATATTTTCTGTTCGAGAAACTGCGAAAGAGAGCGACAATTTATCCGCCTGTCGTTTACAGCTACTCGAAGACTTACGGGGGCGGTCTTCTTCAGGGAAATCTGGCAGCTTCTCTGGTAGGATTTAGAAAAGCTGCGGAAGAGCTGCAGAGAGAAAACGTCGTAATTTTTGATCAGGATTCTGATACGATCAAGATCGTACCGAATAATTTCCATGGAGGATTTTCTGCCAGAATCGAAGCCGCCGCGTCGTTTACTTCAAAGTCCCTGAAGCAGTACGCAATTCACGGGTACGCTGGAAGAGTGAGGCCCAAGGTTGTAGGCAGGGAGGTAATTTCAAAGATCTCGCGATCGAGAAAAACTGGAAAATTGCCTGAGATGATACGAAATGCAAAGAATGAATGGTCGATTCCGAACGGAAAACTTTTCGTTTCAAGCAAAGACTGGCTGAAGGACCTTATTGAGTTTCTGGGTCTGGACGAAAAATCATGCAAGGTAACGAAAAGTTCGATGGGCGAGATCTACACCGCTGCCGGGTTTTACACCTTGGAGGATAGGAACGGCAGGAGTTTCGCGATCGCGATAAAGCGGTTCAAGGATATCAAGGGAATGAAGTGGGGCGTCCTAAATCTGTGGTCGCTGAAGAATGCAAATTTTACCGTGAACCCTTCGGAGCGATTATATCGAGAGTACAGGGCCTCCCGCGAACTCCGGAGGTTCGGCCTGAGTACGCCGGAATTCATCGCTGTGTTCCTCGCCCAGAAGATGAGTGTGACGAAATTCATACGCGGAAGGGATTTGTCAAAGATAGAATCAGTCTATCTGGACGGTGCGTCCGAGGAACTTGCCCCGATATTCGCTTTCGGTCGAGATCTGGCTGTAATGCATAACAACGGCTATTGCATGGGGGACACAAAGCCGTCTAATGCGATTCATTGCGAAGATGATTCCAAGATCTACTTTGTTGATCTAGAACAAGCGCTTCCCGAAGGCAACAAGACTTGGGATCTGGCGGAATTCATCTACTACTCGGTTCGCTTCACACTCAGAGAGGACCGGGCGAGAAAACTGGTGGCATCATTTGTACAGGGGTATCAAAGCAGGAGCGAAGAT
>DATNHH010000247.1:0-5798 GCA_035605055.1 Nitrososphaerales archaeon | reverse complement strand
TTCAGTTCGGGGCACAAAGACGGTGACTTTGGAAAGAGTTGCAACGCCCAAATCTAAAACTAACCGCTAACCCAATTATTGTCAGTCTTTTCTAAAATCGCTTTACGCTTCGATTGACGAAAACCAGAAGAAAGCGCAAAGCAGATCGGCCTTCTTGAAATTTTGCTATAAAGTATTTCGGTGGGAAAATTCCTGAAAATGCAAGGATTCTGGACTAGATGTAAATTATTCTTTTTTCAAGATCGACCGCGTAGATTCAAACTGGATCGATACTAACACGTACATAGATAATGAACAGTCGTCTAATTTCTAGTAAGGTTTCAAATTTTTTCGTTAGGTCTCTTAACGTTTTTATAATCCGTTTCAAACGAATTGATTTTAGATGTATTTTGCGTAAGTCACTTTTACTAATGTTTTCGTCCATTGGGGTTGCATACGGCATGTTCGCTTTGTTGGGATTACCCGTCCACGCTTACTCACTGAGTGATGCTGCGAAGATGCTCGGGTCTTCAGCGCTTACCTTTAGCCAGTATAACAGTCTCGCTCGAGGAATAGGATTCGGACTGGCCGCTTTGGGCGCTGGTGTTGCCGTGGGTTATTCAGGTTCAGCAGCAATTGCCGCAATAGCTGAAAAACCAAACTTGTTTGGGCGTGCTCTAATTTTCGTGGTTCTCGGAGAAGGAATTGCGATCTATGGTTTCGTCATCGTATTCATTCTGCCAACTTCGTAAAGTCAAAGAATTCTGCATGTGCTACCGCTTATGGGCAGCAGCTAACATTTTTGGATAATTAGAAAGCTAGTTTACTTTTCGGCAGGGATCTTACCTTCAGCACTTGCGGTTTCGTATTTTTCGCCAATCTTTAGAGTAACAAAAATCGAAGCAACCAGACCTGCCGTCGTCAAAAAGATTGCAATCCAGGCAGAATCACCTCCGAGACCTAAGGCTTGCGAAACAAAATATCCACCCAGTCCCAAACCAAGCATCAAAGCGGGAACGATGACCGCTAGAATGAACAAGGCATCTCTTTTTGCTTTATAACTCCACGGCAAATCTATTCGACTCTCGAACTACTTTTCTCGATTCTTAAATTGATTACACAAACAGAGAATTATCGCTACAAAATTACGACGGTATCTGCCGAAGAAATTATTCGCTGGCAAAACCGGCACCTGAGAAGAGGCATATCCTTGTCGATGACGTCAATCGTCGAGACGATCGGTTCGTGAGGCATATTTGAAACACAAGTTGGATTCGGGCACTTCAAGAGTCCCCTGAACACGAGGGGAAGCTCCACCTTTCGTTTTTCCGAAACTTTGTAGTTTTTTATCAAGTTCACAGTAGCCTGCGGTGCGACCAGTGCGAGCTTGTCCGTTTCCTCGCTCTTCAAAAATCTGTTTGCGACCTTTACAACATCCTTCTTGTCGATTTTTGAACTGGGAACGTTCATGGCAACACTCACAATCTCCCCCTCTTGGCCATTTATCCCGAGAATCTGCAAGACGCGCAAAGCCTCGCCGGCCTTGATGTGATCAATCACTGTACCCTCCTTGATTCTTCTTATGAGCAGCTGTGGATCTTCGATTGACAAATGCTACCACTCGACGTTTCGCAGATGGATGGTTCGGAAGCAGAATTCACTTCGTTTCTTAAAAGGAGTTAGCTTCACGCCATGATGGCAAAGACTTTTTCTTGAATTTGTGATATGCGAATCTGCTCAATCTGTCGGCCTGTGCATTTCGTGATCTGTCAACCCATTCCAGGTGAAGATTTTTGAACTCCGAGAGCAATCTTGACGCCCGCTGGTGAAGTTCCAGGATTCTTCTCGCCTTGACTTTGAATGCTCCTTTCATTTGATTGATTATTAGGCGGGAATCTCCTCGAACAATTATCGGCGAGGCCTGCAGCTCATTCCCCCTAAGCCATTCGAGAGCGTGAATGAGAGCAGAGTATTCCGCAACATTGTTTGAAGCTTCGTCAGTCCACGGCTTTGCGTAAGCGAGGCCGAAGTCCTCGAAAATTGTTCTTCCTTCCTTCTTTACGACCACACCATAAGTTGCGACTCCACCAGGATTTTTCGGTTCGCACAGCCCGTCAAAGTAGACAATGTAAGGATCTGTAAAATCAAT
The DNA here is from genome assembly GCA_035605055.1 of Nitrososphaerales archaeon. Lineage (GTDB taxonomy): Archaea > Thermoproteota > Nitrososphaeria > Nitrososphaerales > CADDZS01 > DATLTL01. Next base: position 3,670 of record DATNHH010000247.1, on the reverse strand, counting down.
CCTCAGCTGGGCTTCCGCTTGGTCTGATTTTGATTCGCGTCGCTGCCTAATCAAAATAGAACACAGCCGTAGTAGTTTACGTAATTATTAGCTAAGCAGCCTCGACATTCTTTCTATGCCTTCTTCTATCCTTGCTTCGCTTTGAAGAAGAGTTATCCTGATATGATCCAGGAAAGTACTTCCGAAGGACGTTCCCGGAGTCACCGAAACCGACTGTGATTCAAGCAACTGGAGTGCAAACTTCTCCGAGTTGAAGGCTACTTTTTTCGCGTGAAGTCTGGGGAACATGTACATTGAGCCGTCACTAAGATAGAACTCTGCATCCAGATATTTCTTCAAGGCCCGTGCGGCAACATCCCGTCGTCTCCGAATCAGTGCTACCTTGTCCCGCACATAGTCATCACACTTCAAGGCTTCAATCATTCCATACTGAACAAACTCTGGCATGCTGGTGACGATCATGCTGTTGATCTTGATCAACCTCGATATCGTTTTGGGATCTGAAACAATGTAAGCTGCTCTAAATCCGGTCATCGCGTAGCTTTTGGAGAGGGAAGTCACGAAGATGCTCTTGGTATCAGGAATCTCGAGAATGCTCTTGAACCTCTTCGACGTGTCCAAAACATAATCAGAGTAAACCTCGTCACTTATGATCGTCATTCCCCTGTCATTTGCGATCTGAACCAGCTCCTCGAAGGTCTTCTGGTCCAGAATCTTCCCAGTCGGATTATTGGGATAATTCAGGACGATCGCATTACAATCGCTCCTCCTGATCTCGTCGAGATCGACCTCCCATCCCTTCTCCAGGGTAGATTTGAAATATTGAATCGGCAGGGAGAGAAAGTTCGATATATCTCTGTAGGCGGGCCAGTCGGGGGAGATGATTCCGACCTTGGCGTTTTCCAGCAAACTGAGAAATGCGTAATAAAGCGCCAGCCTTCCACCCGCGGTGACCAAAACCTGGTTCGGGCTGACGTCTCTATGGTATTTTTTGTTGAGACTTTCAGCAACGGCTTTTCTAGCTTCAGATATCCCTCCTGACTCCGTGTATCTGCCATGCCCCGCCTTCAGCGCCCTAATCGTTGCGTCAACGACCTGCTCCGGGGGAGCAAAATCAGGCTCCCCAGCATCAAAGTGGATTACGTCAAAGCCCTTTCGCTCCAGCTCTTTTGCCTTGAAGAAGATATCTACCAGAGAGACAGCAGGAACGTAATCCTCTTTCTCTTCGATTTCGGATTTCACAGTGGACTCAAAATATTCCTTCGGGAGATTTCAACTATTCTGTCAAATTACTCCAGATCAGCCCAAAGCTCTCCATCTTCAACTCTCGTAGTGTAGGCCTTTAGCTTTGGTATTTCTGTGTCAGATCCTCCATCTGGACCCGAGACCACGTCTCCACTTTCGACTTTAAACCTGGCTCGATGAAGGGGGCAGGTTACCACGCCGTCGCTAAACATTCCTAGCGAGAGATCGGCTTCCTCATGCGTACAGGTCGAGTCAGTAACGAAGTAGCTTCCCTGAAACTGAACGACGAGCAGAGCTTTGTCCTTTACGTCGAATCTGTAAAGCTCGTCGTCCCGGATCTCTGAGACCTTACAGATTCGGGTGAACATCGATCCATCGAGTTTGAAGCACGGCAGATAAGTTTGTAGTTTCACGGAAACTAAGAAATAGAGAACGAGCCAAGCCAGTCTGGTTGATTTCTAATTGGATGAACTAGTTACCTATGCCGTCGATTTGGCGCGGCGAAGAAATTGCGAGTACTCCGAAGCCCGGTTTCAACAGACTACTGACCTCACCTGTTTCATTCGGAACGGGGAGGCTGAGCCTGCTGCTGTTTCCGATGCAGAAGGCATTGGAGTGCGAATACTCTTCGATGGAGCTCTTGCTTTCGGTGCCACGAATCTTGTTTCCAAACAGTCGGTCACAGATCTCGTCGATAGACTAGTGAAAAATGCGAAGGTTGCTTCTTCGATAGCGAAGGAAAAGATTCGGTTTTCGAAGGAGGAGAGCCACGTGGCCAACTGGTCGGTAAATGAAAAAAAGAAGCTCGAAGACATCTCCGCGGAATCCATGATCTCCTTTTTGAAGGAAATCGATCGTTCCATTCCTGAATCAATCGGAAATGTTTCCTTCCCGAATCGAAACTTGATTATTTTCTACTCCATTGACGAAAAGTACTTTGAGAATTCTGATGGGTCGAAGCTAAGGAGCAGAGTTCCCCGAGTCGGATATCTCTGTTTGCTGACAAGTCTGTATGAGGGCAGGCCTTCGACCATCTCCGTTCCTCCAGGTTACTCAGGAGTCGGGGGGACCGGTGGCTGGGAGATCATCGATAGATTGAATCTAAATGAGTTTGTGCCTTCCCAGTTGAAGGAGATCACGAATGGGATAAGAGCTAGCGCCAAACCTCCCAAGGACGAAACCCTTAGCATAATCCTGGGTCCAAATGTTGCCGGCTTGACCAGCCACGAGTCCTGTGGCCACCCGGGAGAGGCGGATAGAATTTTGGGGCGTGAAGGCGCTCAAGCAGGAGAATCTTTTCTGAAATCCGACAAACTCGGGATGGAAATCGGTAGTTCTGAGGCATATGTCTCGGACGATCCCACGATTCCCAACTCCATGGGATTTTACCTCTACGATGACGAGGGTGTAAAAGCAGGAAAGCGCAGACTCATCACGGCCGGAAGGTTTACCGAATTCTTGCAGAATAGAGCTACTGCTGAAATATTCAAGGTCAAGAGCAATGGGTCCTCGAGGGCCGTTCAGTTTGACCGCGAGCCAATCATCCGAATGGCTAACACATTCATCGAGCCAGGTGATTGGACCTTCGAAGAGATGCTAAAGGATACCAAACGCGGAGTCTACATCAAAAGTTACATGGAGTGGAACATTGACGACAAACGACTGAACCAGAGGTACGTGGGCCTCGAGGCTTACATGATCGAGAACGGCTCTTTAAAGGAAGCAATCAAAGATCCCGTCCTAGAAATTACGACACCAAAGTACTGGGGGAGCATTGACGCTAGAGCAAACGATCTCCAATATACATGCGGGACCTGCGGGAAGGGCGACCCGATGCAAGGAGCTCCAGTCTTTTTCGGCGCTCCACATATTCGACTGAAGGATGTGAGGGTCGGGGCGAGATGATGTCGGAACAGATCAGCCAGCAGGAAGTTGCGAGACTCGCACTGGATGAAGCTCTGAAACTTGGCTGCGAAGACGTTTCGGTTCTCTGTGCGGTCTCAAACGAAAATCAGGTGCGCTTTGCTAACAACTCGATAACGCTCGTAAACAGCGTCCGGAATATCACGCTTGAAGTTTATCTCGCACTCGCAAAGAAGAGGATCGTGGGTTCTTCATACAATCCCACAACTCATGGAATACAGCGGTTCGTCGGAAATCTCGTCCGTTCCTGTAGGGCTCTTCCCGAAAGCGAGGACTATGTACCATTGCCGCGTGGGCCCTTTAGTTATGGGTCCCGCGCAAATTTTGATCCTAATGTCGAAGATGCACCTTTCGTCGAACTTACGAAAGAAGCAATAGATACCGCATTAGCCGCGGGAGCAGTCCGCGCGAGCGGGTCTGTCAACTCCGATACTTCAGACCTCTACATCCTAACTTCAGGAGGAGCGAGCGGATCTGACAAGCAGTCGCAGATTCTTCTGAA
>DATNHH010000246.1:0-8243 GCA_035605055.1 Nitrososphaerales archaeon | reverse complement strand
CACCGGGACAAATTCTAAGCGTGTCTGCGAACCCCTTCCCCGTATTTTACGCATTCTCCGAATGGAATGGAACAATCGGTGGAGGTCCTAATGCGACTACAATATCGCAGAACCCTCTAACCTTCTCGATAAGCTCACCCTCTTCGCTAGATGTTTCCTTCAGAATTAACCTCCTGGGAGTGATTATCGTCGTGGTCGTCGTCGTGGTCGCAGTCGCGTCAGTCTTTTTGTTCCGCAGACGAAACAGACCACGAGAGGCAGGGGACGAATATGTTTCGGAAGAGGAAGAGGTCTACTCTGCAAATAGTACGATCGATACTATGGAAGGGTCGTAGGTTCGTCGTGGCTTCGAATTAGTTCAAAAGCAAGCCACTAGCAGGTAACGTTGCTAGTCCTTCTTCGTTCCTTACATATTGTTCCGTCGTAAGTCCGAGCACGAGACTAGAAATCTCCATCGAATGATGCACCACGTTTCTTAATGATCCCATTGAGCTGATCAACGCCATTATTTGCTCAGTCCCAGGAGTGGAGTGCGCAGAACGGTAAAGGTCAGTGATCGATCTCTCCAGAACAGAATATTCTTTGGATCTTTCGATCGTCCTTTCTGCAGCCCTGCTATCGCGCTTGAAAAATGACAAGATTGCAGAGTCAAATATTTCCGAAGCGCACTCGCCCAAATGATTCAGGCTCTCGACTTTTGCATCATCCAAAGGCGATCCCATCCGAATAGCCTGCTCGGCAATATCCCTAGCACATTTCGCGGCGTTTTCTATTGCTCTCGAAATCATCAAATTAATCGCCAATTTCTCAGGTTCCGCATCGTCTCCCTCCTTGAACACGTCGTGATTAATCGATCCCAATATGTGACGAGCTGTATAAGATCCGAACCTTTCTATCTCGTCCTTTTCTATTACCTCTCTGGCACGCTTCTTGTCGAAAAGCCTGAGTGCACCGACAGCATCCTCCAGCATCGCGCTTGAAACAATCGACATTCGCTTCATAGCATTCTCAATCGTAAGTTCGGACTTTCCGAGCAAGATTTGCAACAAGAGTCCATCTAAGGAATCAGACACAATTTCCACACCGATTAATTGACGACGGAGAAGCTCCCTGATCGCGGACTTGTGAATCGAACCTATCGAATTTTCGGCAAGTCTGACTTTGATCACGTTGTATCCTTGGACGTAAAGACAAGAGATCTTTCTAACAGTGGTTTCAGGAGACTCCGGATTAGTCAGTGACAGCACACCAACATTATCCTCGCCTTTGGCTACACTGTTCCCAAAATTCTTGTCCACGCTTATGAGCAGCGAAGTGCTGTTGTGGCGAGAAATCGAGAGAGGACTGCCTTGCACAAGGCCCATCTCATTTACCCACCTTTTGGGCAGGGAGATCATGCACGAGGATTTGCCGGAGATCTGGACCTTCCTCTTCTCTTTGGGAGGATGAGATGTCATGATACGAAGATCCATCCGATTTTCGAGGAGTTGCTAAAACTATTGTAAATATTCTATAGGCCCGAAAATAATATCTGTAGAGAATTCGAGGCCTCATTATTTGAAAGAGACATTTCAGAAACTGTCTTTTGCGATTTGATACAAAATTCAGGCCTCCAAATACTTCCACTTTCCCGGCCTCTCCCAGATGGGATCCTTATTTTCAGAAATGAAAAATCATTTTATTTCAAACTATATGCAAATAGATTTTTCATTATTCACCATTTGCCCTAAAACAGAATGTCAAAAGTATGTAAAATCTTTACAAAGAAAAATCGATTCGATTACTAATTATTAGTGGACAAAGTTACGAACTATTTTTGGAAGTGCACCACAGAATTTCTCATGACTGACCGTAGGAATGTCATTGATGGGATAACGACCCTCGATTCCCGCATTAGAAATGCAAACCCGGTATTCAGACTAGAGTGGATAAATCTGTTCGAATTGGAGATCACCACGATATTGGCTCAAGGACAAGAGACATGCTTCGGTCCTTTTCCGATCAGATGGAATCTGGGCAGGAACATGGGAAGATCTTGTAAAGAAGATAAATATCAGCGAGTACATATGACATAACATGAAAGTCGAAGTTGCGGTATCCTATTCATCTTTCTTGATCGCCTTCGCTTACTTCATAATGTTCAATCTATTTGATCTTTCTAGCACCTTTCTCGCTTTAAGACTGGGACTTTCAGAGGCAAATCTCGCACTCCTCGACTTGTCATCAAGACTTGGAGTGGGACTAGTGAATTCGTTCATATTGGTAAAGTCGGTATTCTTTGTAGTAGTGGGAGGACTTGTGATTTTAGGCTTGGCCACGAGGAATCAAGGGATTAGGAAGACGATTCTCTTGACTGTTATCATTTTCAGCTTTGTCTTTGCACTTGTCTCTGTTAATAACTTCCTTACTATCTATTCAATCCTCTCTGCCTGAGTGTAGTATCCGGATTTTGACGCAAGTGATGTGAAGGATTATGTCTTAGAAAAGTTCTGGTCTTAATACCGTCATAGCTTCACGATCTAGTGTATAGCTCGAGGAGTTAGAGTGTATACGACACTAACTACATCTTGGACAAGCTTTCCAACAGGTTAGACAGAAAAACTTGTCACAGGATTCGCACAGAAATCTGGCGTGCTTCCCATCATCTTCCAGGGCGAACCTTTCGGCCGTGCTTCCCAAAGAGAGCATCAAACGACAATCTCTTCTCTGGTACTAAAACCGTTTCTATTTTCTCTAAAGGCCCTAAATAGAAAAACTGCGCTGAAACAAGTATATCAGATTCCGCTATATTCGTCATTTATACACTCGGCCTCAAGAGCCCCGATTCTCAAGTGCGATCAGATCCTTCGCAATCATAAAAACACAAGGACGACCGTCATATCGTCTCTCTTGATCCCTGCACGCATTGCTTCTTCCACGATTTTTTGAGCGCTACCGTAGCATCTCACGAGTTCGTCGACGTCTCCCGCTCCCCTGCCTCTAGAATAAGTGTTTTCACCGAGGAGGTTGTCACTCACTCCATCCGAACAAATGAGAATCACATCGCCACTTTGAAAATCAAAACTCTTAACGTGGACGTGTACTTCTTGCGACTCTATTCCGAGATACTGAACTAAAGCCCACATCGAGCCCGGAGTTTTGTCTCTGAAAGAATCATCGGTGAAAACTTTACTGTAGGATTCGGATTCAAGATCTGTTTCGTTGTTGGAGAAGAGGAGAATGGGACTATCTCCGACGTTCGCTGTAATGACCCTGCCCCCAATTCCGGTCTGAATATTAGGTAGAACCTTGGCGAGCGCGATTGTGGTTCCCATGTTTGGCAGGTGCCTGGCCTTCGCCGTTTGGATTAATTGCTCGTGGATTTCTTCTAAGCTACTTCTTACTAGCGATTCGTTTTGGATCATGCCACCCCTGTTTCGCAGAGCAGCGATAGTAAGCTCGCTCGCTTCTCTGCCCCCCTCATACCCTCCAACCCCATCGGCAACTGCGAATAACATTGTAGACATATCAGCGAGATAGGAATCCTGATTTTCAGCATGCCCAGCACCAATACTGTTTGAGGCGCTGTAAGCATCAAACCTGACCAAGAAAATAACTCAAGGATGGTCCTTGAATTAGGGCTGTTAAAACTAACTCTCGTCTCGCGCTACATAGCCGGAATCGAAGGTGCCTGTGGAACCTTTTGATCCAGGCCGTACCTTGCTGCTTTCTCTAGATCCAACCCTTGTCTTTTACACATAACAGAAATAGTGTGAAGCATTGCTCTTCCTCCCAAACTGATCATCGAACCAGTTCCCACTAGAGAGAAGACGTTTCGGTGACGACCATTTCTTCCATTCCTGAATGCGTCCCGCGATGCTACCTTGGCTAAGTGCCGATAAGAGGCATAATATACAGCCAGTTGCGACTCGTTCAAGGCAAAGGCGGAGAAATCTCTGCTCTTCAAAAGTCCCAGAGATACATTTTGCATCGGTGTTATCGTAAATTCAAAGGGCCTGCCATCGACCTCTGAATTACTCATCTGGTTTATCAGCTCAACAGTGTCCCAGTTGTCCTCTTCCGTTTCAGAATCCTGCCCAACCTGAACCGTGAAAGCGGGACGCCAATAATACTTGTTCATCACATATGTGCCTTTCCAGACAATTTCCGGCCACGTACCATCCGGACCAATCTTCAGAGGAAGAGTCTTATTGGGCATGTGAATTTTGGCAAGTCGATCGCTTCCCGTCTCAACACCTACCTGGAGGCCAATCCAATTCTCGGGACCTGCGATCATGATCTCTGAAAGTTTCTTTATGAGCTCAGGATAGCCAACCGGAATTGAAATCCTCCCATGAGTCGGGTTGGTGTGACGGACTCCGAGCGTACCCATAATCACTTTGAATAGATCGATGAGCGCGTCGTAATCTGGAACGAAGTTCTTCCCATGCTTGTATGCAAAGATTTCATCGCTGTGGGTCCAAACGTTGTCAATTCCGCCTTTCTTTACATTAACCTCAATCTCCCTCCTGACCTTCTCCGGGGAATAATATCTCAATGGACGTAGAGTAACCTCGCAGAAATCGCAACCAATCCCGCAGCCCCGCATTACTTCCAAGAACCCCTTGATCGTCGGATTGACTATCTCGGGAATATCTTCCAGCTTGGGGAACTGTTTTGAGAACTGATATCTGGAGATGAACCTGTGGTCACCGATGAAGCTCTTGTGATAATCATTGTCAAACGACTGAAAACCCCTGAAGAATTCATTGCTTCTCGTCGAATCATCCAGAACGTAATCGAATAGATCGTTTATGATGTCCTCAGACTCACCCTGAAAGGCATAGTCGATACCTAGGCGATCCATTTCATGAGGATGGACAGTAAACTCCCAGACACCCGGGCCGCCAATGATAAGTTTGGCCTTTTTTCCATGTCTAATCCGGTTAATCCTACCAATGAGAGACTCAAATTCCTTCTTGACGTAAGAAGGTGCACTTGAACCAAAAAACAAAGTATACGACATCGTCAACGGTGCAAGTCCCAGCGGATCCATGGTTGTTACGCCGATGATTTCGGTATCGTCTTTGATGAATTCCTCAAAATGATCTTCGTGAGCGACGACTACGTCGTTTTCGGAATACCTTTGAAGAAGAGATGCTTCAAGCTTCCTCAAAGGGTAGGTCGCCATAGAAGCCCGGCCGTTGATGCTTGGGGGCGGCTTTCCCTTCAAATATTTGTATATGAAATTCGGGAGATTATCCGAAGGCGCGCTGGGCAGAAAGTCTAGAAGAGGAAAATTCTGGTAATCGTGCGATAGAGTGAGATCGGAAATGAGTACGTATTTCGCCATCTGTGAATTTCAAAGCCTCTTGACAGGATATCTTCCTACATTTAGCACCGTTAAAGAGACTATGAGATAAAGCGCACCTGTAACTTTGCCAAGAATAGTTTTCTCCTTCAACTCATGCCAAATCTAATCTAGTCGAGATTGCGGTTCCAAGAGAAATGGCTGGCCGAAATTAAAGTTTTTCTGATCTTTGCTTATAGGCTAGGGCGTGCACTCATTCTCAAGCTCTGATTCCGAATAAGATACCCGTGAGGGAGATCCTGGGTATTATTTTACCTTCGGCAGCATTTTGTGCTATCCTCAAACCCATCTTCAATCTGATCCTTTTGAACATCTTGATCTGATCTTGCGTCTGACTGTGTACTAACGGACTGATCGCCTTTCTTGTCGAGATCATTTTTGAAATTCGATAAACTTCTTCTAGAGTAACGTTTCGTGAACAAGAGAAATGCAAAAGCGCGCTCTTCGCAACGTAGCACTCAGGTGGAAGCTGAGAAATAACGTCCTCCGAAGAATCTCCAGACTCGTTGAAGGAGATGCCTATTCCGCCGGCAATGCTTTCCACATCGGCCAGATCAATGTTCAGAAGACTCGGAAGGGTCAGACTTTCGTAAAAGTGATAAACAGTGCTAGATAACGATTGAATCGGAGATTTCGATCCAAGACAGATTATCGCGGCGTTGACAAGTTTCAGGGACTTTCTCAGAGGTTCTAGGCTCCCTCCTTCTGGGTAAAATCCTACTTTCAAACAATTGAAGTTCTCGATGGATTCCCTCGATCCTCTCAGAGCTCGCTGTCCTAACATTCCAAGGATTCCGAATTCATCTTCAAGACCTCCCAACTTTTCGCCTGGGATAAGCTCGACGTTTATTTGGCGATACAATCTTTCTATGGAATCGAGTTCGCTTTTTTCGAATTCAGTCTTATCGTAGATGACGCCCGCGCGGACGCTACGAAAGATTCTCGGGGGAAGTGTCAGAACATCTAGGGACAATCCCGAGGTTCAACTTTTCAAAAGACTCGAAGACTAGTTCGCAGCCCATCCCTTCGCCTGAAAGAGGAATGATCTCTAATCTTATATGAAAAGTTTCTAACTCCATTCGCGATTCTATCTTTCTGCCAAATTACAATCCAGGCATCAAATACACCGTACCCCAGCCCCGCGGCTATGCCAAGCTGGGAGACACCAAGTTTGTAGGCGAAAACTATGCTCGCGACATCAACCACGGAGGCAATTATGTTATCTTTGGTTCGCCTAATCAATTTCAGGTCCTCTCCTCTCAAGCTACTTATTTCGATTATGAATCCTGAAACAGTACATTACGCTTCATCCCATACGATTTTCGAAATTGTAACCGCGGCTTGTTAACCGGCGGAAAATAACCTAAAAGAACTCAGTTTATCTCTGAGAGTCCAGTGAATGGAAACGGTAGAGACGAATATTCTCGCGGGACCGAGAAGGTCCAAAATGGAAGTCAAGATCGACATCCTCCAAGCGATTTCTGAGGGAGCCGGCAGACCGACTCATATCATGTATCGATCCAATCTTTCATGGGCGGTTATGCGGAATTTCATAAAGGCGCTGGAAGAGCAGGGATTGGTAGTTTCGAGTGTAATCGAGGGAAGGAAAAACTATGTCCTTACCCAGAAGGGAACACGAGTGCTAGACACGTATGCAAACGTCAGAAAGCAGCTCGAATCCCCGCAGCTTGTTGCTCAGCTAGTTTAGGAAACACCCGAACCTGTTAACTAGGCAACAGTGTAAACTGTCAACTAGTTGCCAACAGTTCAAGCTAGCGAAGAGTTTGAAGTAAATGCACCTCCCGGCAAATGCTGGGAATTCTTTTCCAATTTGTCCAACGTTGGAAATTGCATCCCAGGATGCGAAAGCGTTCAACCCATCGATGAATCCAGCGCGATTTTCAAGGTGAAGCTGAAAGTTGGCTACTTGTCTAAATCATTCGAGCTAAAGGCAAGAATGATTGAAAAGATCGAAGGCACACGAATGAAGTTTAACGGTGAAGGCCAAGACGCGGAGGTAACAGGTAGTGTAGATTTAGGCAGTTTTTTGGATAAGACCAAAATCAGATACAACGTCGAGATTCGCCCTATCTCAGTTATGGGTAAAACCGCGGTGACGATGCTCGGCAAAGACCTTGTTAAGAAACAGGCAAGTGAATTTGCTGCATGTGTAAAATCCAGACTTGAAAGTGCCACCTAGTTCATTTAGATTCCATTCGCATAACCGTTTCCCGTAACCACTTTGTGGCCTTGGCCGAATTGCTATTTACAAAATCCTTGAGCTCAGCAAGCGTCATGAATTCCACAGAATCGATCTCGTCCGGATTCGGAGTATAGTTTCCATCGTACTTTCCGATGAATACCTTGCAATACTCGTTCTCCTTTCGCTCGCCAAGTTCTTCTTCATATTTGAAGTCGAAAGCATGCTTTAACGGAACTGTCTTCTCGATATTAAGTTCGTTTTCAAACGAGCGTTGCAGAGCACTCTGATAGGTCTCGTTTTTTCTCACGTGGGTCGTCGCGGAAACATCGAGCCTGCTACCTCCGAGCTTGTTGGCCCCTCTCCATTGAACAAGATAGGTCCCATCATTCTTCACGATCATTCCGATTACCGCGGCATGCCGCCTCGAGGACTGCTTAAGATGCAGCTTATTCCTCGGCTCAAGGACGAGGAGATTTCCAGACTCATCAGAAGTATAGATCATTTCCTCTGACTCGCCACCGGAGGATTTCTCGTTCAATTTCAGATCAACCCACGCCTCCATAATATTTCAGTGATTCGGGATTCACTTCTTGCGCATCGATTCCGATGCTGCCATGATCGAATCAAAGATCTTCTTGTAGCCAGTGCATCGGCAGAGGTTTCCGACAAGAGCATCTCTTACATCATCCA
>DATNHH010000245.1:0-4142 GCA_035605055.1 Nitrososphaerales archaeon | reverse complement strand
GCCGGCACTCTGAACTTTTGGCTGAACCTGTATCGAAGTGAAAATGCCATCGGAAATTGGCTTGATCGCGCACAATAGTTAACACTTTACGTGACTTCCCAGGGTCATGATGTTAATATTGAGTTCATCAGCTTCGCGCCGTCAGGACTTCCTAGTCCCGTGCAAGGATCCCAGCCCGCAGCAGCGCTGTACGCACCGTTATTGCCAGCTGTAACGTCGTGGAAATCCCCGAGGCCTGGAGAAGATAATTTCTCGTAGAGCAGTGGATTTATGTATCCAAGCGATCGCCCTAATTTTTGGTTTAACAGTGCGATCAGTCCAGACCAAAGGGGAGCAACTGCGCTCGTCCCTCCGAAAATGTTGTCCTTGCCATCAACCCGAATGGCGTACCCCGTCGCTGGATCTGCATCCGCGCAAACATCAGGTACTCCCCGGCCGATGCGTCCCCCAGGATTCGCAGATGGAGGAACCTTCGATGAGTCCTGCCACGACGGGAGCGTGAATACATCACTCACTCCTCCACCGGTTGCACCTCCCTGAGGTTCGTCGTTCCACACTGATTCAGTAACTCTGCCATTTGAAGTCGGAAGGATTCGAGTGCCCCCGCAACCGATAGCGTAAGGAGACGAAGCCGGGAAGTCGACGTGAGCCAGTCCATCGGTTGCGCCATCGGAAGATCCTCCGTCGCCGGAAGCACAGCATACAGTGACGCCCAAAGTTGCGGCATCTTGGAGGGCCTGATTTAGCGATTGAATCGCCTGTGATGTCCAGCTATTCTCCGGGCTTCCCCAGCTGATCGAAATTACGGATGGTTTGTTCTGAGAGTCGTTGATCGCGGTTGTCAGCGCGTCTACAAATCCTCTATCGGTGTTTGGAGCAAAGTACATCGCAATGGTCACACCAGGCGCCACACTACCTGCAACTTCGATGTCCAGCATCACCTCGCCATCGGGTCCATTCGGATCTCCGGTAGGAGCGTTTGCTCCGTGATCAACAGAGACAATGATGACCTTCGGCGGTTTCAAGCCCAATTTCTGGAAATAGGTTGAGAGATCGGACTGAGTTTCTCCGCCGCCGAGCTCGATTATTCCAATACACCCACCGCTTCCGTCCAATCCCGGGGGAAAATCGTAGATTCTTGCTAGCTGCGGAGGAGTGTAGGATGAAATTACCTTCAGACTTGGTCTTATTAGCCGAAAGTGAGTCCCTGCTTGCGGTCTATCATCAAGCCCAAGAATAGCCAGGACTGCGGAGGACAGGGACTCTGGTAAGAAAAGGGGCCCTGATCTACCACGAAAAATCCCATTTCTTGACGGATGTTTGAATCGTTTCAGCTCTACCTGGAAAATCTCGCAAAACTGCGAAGCGAGTCCAGAAAGTATGATGCTTCGCCTCGCCGGGTTCACCTCAATAATCTCAAGCGAATTGTCCTTCGCAAATTTCACAATTTTCCCAATGTTGTCTTGGCTTGCACGGCATGATGCGGCGAATTTTTCTCGGGATACATGAGCTCGCTTGCTTACTGGCAATCGGCCGAGCACTTCTGCGGATGTTGTTTTCGATGATTCATCCGGTCTGGCTATAATCGTTATCTCAATACGCTCTTTGGGATCGACCGATCCAATTTCTGTCGCTCCGGTAACTGCCTTTTTTTCGCTCCCTCTTAATGGGACTACCTTATCCTTTGCCAAAATTTCGACCGATATTGGAATTAGTAGCTAGCAACTTATCTTCTTTCTGAATTCCTGAGATGTTTAATCGAGTCAAGAATTTTAGACAGTCTAGATCCGTCGATGGAAACATTCTGAACAAGGCATTGGTCAGTCGTCCCAATATCGAAAGAAAAAGTCACAGGAGCGAGAAAATCGGCACGAGGTCAAGAGAATTAGATTCAAGTGCCTACTTCGCGGATTGAACCTAGAAAAAATGTTGGTGCAATCGTTGAGTTTTTTACATCTAACCTCTCGTCTGACCACTGCCCAGTATGAAATATTTCGTTGTAGTTAGATGCTGAACGCTCATCGGCCCGCGAGCGTGAATTTTCTGTGTACTGATGCCTATTTCTGCTCCCAACCCGAATTGGTTGCCGTCGGTGAATCGTGTGGATGCGTTCCAGTAGACAGCTGCAGAATCTACTTCTCTAATAAAACGTTGAGCTTTCTCGAAATCCGATGATATGATGGATTCAGAGTTCTTTGAACTGTATTTGTTTATGTGAGAAATGGCCTCGTCTAAATCCCTCACAACTTTTATTCCTATGATTAGGTCCAAATATTCGGTTTGCCAATCTTCTTCCGTGGCAATCTTCACGCCTGAAGGAACGATCATAGCGGTTTGCTCGTCTGCTCTAACTTCTACGTCTTCAGCCCTGAGTGCACTGATAACAAGAGGTAGAAATTCATTAGCGATGTTGCGATGAACGAGTAGTTTCTCTGCAGCGTTGCAAGTTCCGGGTCTCTGACACTTTGCATTGATTACTATACGAACCGCTTTGTCGAGTTCAGCATCTTCGTCTACGTAGATGTGACAATTCCCGGTCCCTGTCTCAATCACCGGCACAGTCGCTTTCTCTACCACTGTCTTGATTAGATCCGCCCCTCCTCGCGGGATAAGGACATCGACGTACTCTCTCATTCCCATTAGTTCTTCAGCAGCGCTTCTATCAGATGAGTTTACAACTTGAATAGAATCACTAGGAACCCCTGCTTCTGAAACCGCTGCTTTTAGAACATCGACAATTGCGATGTTAGAATTTAATGCGTCTGATCCGCCTCTGAGTATGACAGCGTTACCCGATTTCAGACAGATTCCCGCTGCATCCGAGGTGACGTCGGGACGGGACTCGTAGATAACTCCCACCACCCCGAGGGGAACGCGGAGTTGCCCTATCAGAAGGCCATTGGGTCTTGTCCAAGAGCTCAAAATCGCGCCGATCGGATCTGATAGTTCGGCGACCTCCGTCAATGACTTTGCCATGCTTTTTATTTTCCGCTCGTCCAAAGCCAACCTGTCCAAAAGTGCGGGCTTCAATCCTCTAGTTCTTGCACTTTCAACATCTTTCCGATTTGCAGAGAGAATACTTTCCTCGTTGTTTTCGAGCGCGAGAGCCATCTTCTCGAGTGCTTTGTTCTTTTTTTCCGTGGAAAGTTTCGCAAGCTCGACCGAGGCTGCCTTCGCTTTCTTGCCTAACTCTATTAGCAAAAATCTTCCCTCTCTTTCGCTGTTAGATGTATTTTCTTGCGTGCCACGACTTCTTTTGATCGAGAATTGCCTAACTTCTTCAATACTTCTAATACTTGCAAACCCTTTATCGTGTTTATCTCCTCGCTGTTGAAGTTTGGATTGCCCTTAGCGAATTCTGAATTGTCAGGCCCAATGATTGATACTACATCTCCCACTTTGAATTGCCCTGCCACCTTAGTAACTCCAACTGCTAGAAGGCTTGAGCCATCTATTACTGCTCTTTTCGCACCCTCATTCACGTGAATCTCTCCCTTAACAGACGCACCGAAAGCAATCCATCTCTTTACTGCCGGCATTTTGCCTATTGGTCTAAAATAGGTTCCTACATCTTCCTTTCCAGCGAGAATATCGACTATCACGTTTTCTCTTCGACTATTAGCTATTACAACTGGAATGCCACTTCTCGTCGCGATTTCAGCTGCCCTTATCTTGCTCTGCATTCCTCCCTTGCCAGTTCGACTTTTCCCATCAATAGAGGCATTCTTGAGCTCAGCCGCTATGTTGTCAACTACTCTTATGATGGTTGCTTTTGGATTTCGTGGATTCGTTGTGTACAACCCGTCTACGTCCGACAATATTATGAGCATCTCTGCCCTAATAGCATTGGCTACAAGAGCTGAGAGAAAGTCGTTGTCGCTAAAGTTCACCTTGAATCCTTCAGTAACGGGTATCAGTTCGTCAACTGAAGTGACGTCGTTTTCGTTGATTATCGGTACTATTCCCATTTTAAGTAACAACCTCAAGACATTGCAGGTATGGAGATAAGATCCTCTGCTGGACAGGTCTTCAGCAGTGAGTAAGATCTGGGCAACTTTGACTCCATGAGTTTTGAAAAGCTCGCGATATTTTGACATCAATACGCTTTGCCCCGTTGCGGCAGCGGCTTGTCTAAAGACAAT
>DATNHH010000244.1:0-2931 GCA_035605055.1 Nitrososphaerales archaeon | reverse complement strand
ATGGAAGATTGCGAATTTGCCGTTTCTCGTTTCCTTTCTTTTTGCGGCAATAATCTCACCTACGGATGTGGCAACAGTGCTTGAAGTCTTTCGCAAGGCCAAGGTGCCTTCAAAGCTCTCCACCATGATGGACACTGAAGCGGCTTTTAATGACGCAACCGGAATTGGAGTATTTACGATAATTCTGGCTTCGACAACTTTTGGGAAGGTTTCCCTCCTATCCGCGGCATCGAGCTTCGTCGTGCTGTTTGCTGGTGGTGCACTTGTCGGTCTGATCATTGCGTTCTTGGCTGAGCTACTTGCGAGTCTGATGTCAGATAAACTAACGCAGACTATACTGACAATTTCAGTTGTTTATGGATCGTATGCGCTTGCTTCATCACTGGGAGTTTCAGGGTTGATCGCGGTCGCAGTAGTAGGGTTGTATTTTGGGAATTTTACGATCAGGACAGCGATGGGCCCCTCCACCAGAGAGACAATTACGCTCTTTTGGCAAATAGCAGCTTTCCTCGGGAACTCTGTTGCATTTCTATTTATTGGATTCAGCACGGACATCTTCAGAGTTGCAGCATCCATCGGTCTGATCGTTCTGGCGTATCTAGCAGTTACAGCAGCTAGAGCAGCTTCGGTCTATCCGATTCTCACTATTTTCGACAAATTCGACAGCAAAATACCGTTGAAGTGGAGAAATGTCAGTATGCTTGGCGGGATGAGAGGAGCGTTATCCATCGCGCTAGCGGTTTCAATTCCTGTTTCGGTGCTTTCTACTACAGATGAATCTTTGCTAACAACGCTCGTGTTAGGCGTCGCTTTTATTTCAATAAGTATTCAGGCGGCCGCTTTATTTCGATATATTAGGAGGAGATTCCCTGCAGAACAGCGTGCGACAGTTGAGAGTCTGAATGCAAGGCTATCAAAATCTGCTTCTGCTATCGAGTCCTTGGAAAGGCTCAGGGAAGAAGGTGGAATCTCGGACGAAGAGTTCACTTCTCAACTAGAAAACGATCGGGAGGAACTTCAAGATATTGTAAAAGAAATAAACGCGAGTGTTGATCCCAGGAGCATTCTTCGACAAAGAGCTGCTGAACTTTACTCTTCTGTTCTGACAAATCCGGTAACTAGAGCAAGGAATGCGTTTCGTAACGAAAAGGGCGGCAAATCGAAAGGCAATCAGGATAAGGACGAAATTCCACCTGAATAACTTTCTGTGCCCATTGTCTAATCTCAACTATACTAGGGAATTAAGTATCTTCTTGAATTGAACTTTGATCCGCTTCCGATGCCCTTTGCGCTTTGGCTCTAGGTGATTGTTTTCTCTCAAAATACAGCTCGGCAATAAGGGCTCCAAAGATGACGAGCGCGACGTACTCGTTGTATGGGGTCTCGGTGACGTAGCCTGCGAGAGGGAGCTGGAGTACCACTTTTCCAATATACATGGATTCAGAGATGTTCGTATCTATCAGAGGAATCGAACTAGGATTGGCGTCACCTTTCGTGGTAATTACTTCATTTCCACTGCCGTTAACCTCAATATTTACGATTCTATGTATTACAAAACATGGAACCTGAGTTTCAAAAATCAGAGATGAGGAAGGTGAACTATCGCATGGAAACATCTGGGAGAGTTCGGGAGCGAAAACGATTACGTCTCCCGTTTGAAGTTGATTGAAAGGAGTTTTTTCGATAAGTGCAACCGAGCCAGGAAGAATAGTGGGTTGCATACTCGTTCCAGTGACGATAGTGAATGGGTAACTTTCTTGCGTCACTAATGTCAGTAGTCCATATCCGCCGATTATCGCAAGAACCGGAACGAAATAAAGGACGTAACGGAAGTAGTGCAGCTTCGATCTATTGGGGCTCAATTGTCCTCTTCAATCCTCTGGTCCATCAAAACAAAAAGAATTCAAATCCAGCGAAAGGTTGTGCCCGGAGGTTTCATTCGATTTTCTCACTATTTCTGAATTTTGGAAGGACTTCAAGATCGGCTTCAAGAAATCTCATGATACATAGTTCGAAATCTTCTCATCTTAAATAGGCTAATTTGCCTAAACCAAAAATACTTTGGAAGCCGAGAATCCTTTCAACAACGCTCTCGCGCAACTTGCCTCTATTACCGATATTGTCTCAATAGAGCCTGAATACTATGAGATGTTGAAGAGTCCGAGGAGGGAAGTAATAGTTGCTCTTCCCCTGAAGCTTGGCGATGGAGCTTCCGTCACTTTCACCGGATATCGCGTTCAGCACAACAATGCAAGGGGACCGTACAAAGGTGGAATAAGATATCACCCCAGCGTTACCCTCGGCGAAGTCAAGGCGTTGGCAATGTGGATGACTTGGAAAGCTGCTGTGATCGACATTCCTTTTGGAGGGGCAAAGGGTGGAGTCACTGTCGATCCGAAAAAACTTAGCAATGATGATCTCGAAAGATTGACGCGGAAATATGTTTCTGCGATTGATCGTGATATCGGACCGGAAGTTGACATTCCCGCCCCTGACCTGAACACAAATCCTCAGACCATGGCTTGGATAATGAACGAGTACTCCAGATTACATGGACATAACATCCCTTCTGTGGTTACCGGAAAACCAATCGAAATTGGGGGATCGGAGGGAAGAGCGGCTGCGACAGGTAGAGGAGTTGCAATTTGTACTCGGGAGGCGGTAAAGAAATACCTCCATCGCGACGTTAAAGACGTCACAGTAGCTGTGCAGGGATTCGGGAACGTGGGATCGAATACAGTAAAATCGCTGATGGAAATGGGTGCGAAGATTGTCGCGATGAGCGATGTTGTAGGGGGGGCCAAACCCAAGTCTCCCAAAGGATATTTTGAGCAGTCGTTTGATTCATTGCTTGAAAATTCAAACAAGCAGGGGTCGATAAGCAGAATTCGGAACATTGAACAAATTTCGAATGAAGAAGTAATCGAGACT
>DATNHH010000243.1:0-3004 GCA_035605055.1 Nitrososphaerales archaeon | reverse complement strand
AGCTCGTAAGAGAAAACCCTGGAAAGATCTCATCAGATTTCTTAGAGGGCACAAATTTTCCTTCAAAATCGAGTGACATCGAGGCTAGAGGAAGTAAAGTCTCAATCGCTGAAGGTGCTGAAGTGGAAAGGTTCGTAACATTTGACTCGAGAAAAGGGCCAATAATTATTGCTGAAGGAGTAGAAGTCCAGAGCTTCTCGCACTTGACCGGGCCGTGTTTCGTGGGAAAAGGGACGAAGGTAAGGTCTGCGAAATTGAGGGAAGGGACTTCGATAGCTGCAAATTGCAAGGTTGCAGGCGAAATCGACTCATCGATAGTCTTTGACCGCACCAACAAGAGCCACGAGGGGTACCTTGGTCATTCTATAGTGGGTAGTTGGGTAAATCTGGGCGCGATGACGACGAACTCAGATCTGAAGAACACCTATGGCAAAATAAGCGTGAAAATGGGCCGGAAACCCATCGACACTGGCGAAATAAAGGTCGGGGTGTTCCTTGGTGATTTGTCGAAGACGGCTATAGGTACGCTTCTAAGCTCTGGTAGAAAGGTTGGAATAGGCTCCCAGGTATTTGGTATGGTATCTGAAGACGTACCCTCTTTTACAATGTACGGCAAATCTCTTGGCGCGAAAAGTTCCGAGATTTTTCTCGAAAGCGTTCTATCAACCCAGAAGAGAATGATGGAACGAAGGGGGTTGCGGATGTCTGACGTGATGGTGTCACTGATAAGGTCAGTTTATAAAATGACTAAAGGTGAAAGGGCTTTTCAACGGGTGGCAAAGACCCGATTCAAGCTCCCGTGAGTTGACCGAATATTGAAACACGCCCATGTTTCCGCTAAAAAAATAGAGTCTATACTTGCTTCGATTTCCAAAATAGATACTTCTGGACTGCGATCAGACTATGACTCGTGGCCGAATTTCGCTAGATCCTGCTGGACTAATGCTCAAACTCCCCAGTTAGAGCGTACGTACTCATCGGTCGTTTTCGCGGGAATGGGAGGCTCTGGAATAATCGGAGAAATAATTTCAGATCTTTCAATCGAGTTGGATTCTCAGAGGGTTGATGTGCTGAAGGAATACCATCTCCCAAGACATTATTCGAACGAGACACTCGTCGTTGGTGTAAGCGCGAGCGGAAATACTGAAGAAACCCTGTCTGTCTTGGCGGAGGCCAACAAGAGGGGATTCGATATATGCACCTTCGGTTCCGGAGGGTTGCTGGAAAAGTTCTCCCAGTCTAATCCGAGAATCAAGTTTACTAAAACATCGATGCTAAAAGTTCCAAGATCGTCTTTTCCAGGCATTTTTTACGTCGTTTTGAAATTCATGATCCAAAACGGATATCTTCGAATCTCAGAGGAGCATGTTCTTGATTCCATTGACTGTCTTACGAGGGCTCGAGAGCTTTGTCAGAAGCCGTCTGCAAAGCAAAACAGAGCACTGGAGATTGCCGCTGCCCTCTCCCAAGGTAAGAATGCTGTCCCGCTGATTTATTCTTCGAGAAGAACTCGGGCAGTAGGTCTTCGGTTCCGACAGTCACTTAATGAAAACGCAAAGACTCATGGTTTCGACGGTGTAGTTCCCGAGTTGTGTCACAACGAGATCGTCTCGTGGGACAGAAATGCAACGGGAAAGAAGCGAACCGGACGAGAGGACACGGGTGGGTCGAATTTTGTTCCGATATCATTGCGGCTGGAGGACGATCCGCTTGAGATCAAGACTCGCTTCCAGATCATCGAGGATATTCTCAAGAGATCGAAGGTCCAGTTCATCCAAGCTCCGAGTCTTGGAACAATCTATCTCAGCCGGATAATGTCAATGTTGTACATTCTTGATTATGCAACTTACTATACCGCCATCTTCAAACACATCGATCCTATCCAAACTCCATCGATTGACTACTTGAAGAGTGAACTGAGAACTAGGCTGAATTTTCTGTCTCGAATAGTCTAAACAAAAATTCATATCTGTGACCGATGCTAAAGAAATCCGTTTTCTTTCTTCGGTGTTGGTGTTCTTGCAGGCTGTGGTCATGGCTGGGGGAGAGGGTTCACGGCTGAGACCGCTTACTTCTACGAGACCTAAACCGCTAGTTCCTGTTGTAAATCGCCCGATTCTTTGGCACGTTCTGAGGCTTTTGCAAAAGCACTCAATCGACGAGGCTCACATCACGTTGCACTATCTTGCGGATCAGATCACTACAACTTTTTCTGGATCTCGCGACATTAATCTTCACATCAATTATTCATTTGAAGACAGACCTCTTGGAACAGCGGGATCGGTCAAGGCAATCGAGGACCAGCTGACTGATACTTTTCTCGTAATATCCGGAGATGTCATGACAGATTTCGATCTTACACGCCTAATTGAGTTCCATAAGAAGAGCGGAGCGACGGTGACAATCGGACTCGCGAGAGTCCAAAATCCCCTTGAATACGGAGTGGTAATGACCGATTCCGATCATAGAGTAACGAGATTCTTGGAAAAGCCCGGCTGGTCAGAAGTGTTCAGCGACACGGTCAACACCGGGATATACGTGATTAATCGCGAGGCGCTCAAGGAAATTGAGTCTGAAAAGCAGTTCGATTTCTCCAAAGATCTCTTCCCCAGGCTGCTGAAGAAAGAAAATTCCATTTTCGCTCTTCCTTTGGACGGTTACTGGTGCGATGTCGGAATGCCATCTCAGTACATTACCGCGCACCACGACATTCTTTCAGGCAAAACAGGAGTCGAGATTCCGGGAAAGAAGAACTCTGACAATATTTGGATCGAGGATGGAGCTGATATTCATCCTAGCGCTCAACTAACGGGACCGTGTCTGATAGGAAACCGAGCGCTAATTGCGAAGAATGCCTCAGTTGGGCCAATGTCTTGTGTTGGTTCGCACGTCTCCATAGAGTCAGGAGCTGTGGTTTCAAGGTCCGTAGTCTACGATTTTGCTTACTTGGGAAGAGACTCTGAAGCGAAGGGGTGTGTCATTGGAAAGAGTGTTGTTCTTCGGC
>DATNHH010000242.1:0-4227 GCA_035605055.1 Nitrososphaerales archaeon | reverse complement strand
GACGTGAATCCACGGAATATTGGTCACGCAGGATAGGGAAACACGGAGAGACTCTCTGCTTCGCGATTGCCTTTGACTTAGGGCGACGCTACGATTTGACTGCTGTTGCGAAGGAATTTCCTGAGGGCGTCGTCCTCTGCAATCCGGGACTGATCGCAGGAATAGGTCATTTAGAGGAAATTCTTCTCCAGACAAAAGAATACTGGGATAGAAATCAGAGGATTGTGAGGAACGGTTCTCTGGAGATTCTAATGAGAATTACTTGTCAAAGACAAATTTCCGAAGCGATTGTAGCCTCTCAAATTGCAGACACTGAAACCGTCGCACTTCTCGGATTCGTCGCCTCCGAGAACGAAATAGAAGCATCAATCGAACGACTTTATTCGGCCTGCAAGTCTATCGTGACCGACAATTCTCTGCTTGACTTAACCAGGGAAAAGGCTTCAAAATTAAGACGATTTCATCGATTGCCCAGCTCGCTGCCTTTGGATAAACTACAAACCGCTCTTCAGGAACGATCGATCTTACTGATATTTTCCAAATAGGTTAATACGCGATCCCCAGGTATAGCACCTTCTCTTGTGATTCTGATCGAGTCGTCCCTAGAAGCATCAACGATTGTAGATGATAGACCATCCTCCCCACATTTTCCTGATATGAAAAAGTCCGCCTTTTTTGCCAGGTCTAGAAGCGATGAGTCTCTAGAATCTGTGAAAGGACTTTCCCCGGAAATATTTGCGCTAGTTCCGATAAGAGCGCCACCACAAATCGAGATCAATCTCAAGCAACACTCGTGGTTCGGAACTCTTATTGCGAGGGTTCCTTCGTTTCCGATCAATTCTTGTGGCAGATTAGATTCCTTTACTCGAAGGATTAGGGTCAGCTTGCCAGGCCAGAAGTGCTTGGCAAGCAATCTGCTTTTTTCGCCGAACTGCACCAGATGGCTTCCCATCTCAATATTGGAAATCAAGACAGGCATACGCTTCGAGCTGTCCCGTTTCTTAATTTCAAAACAATTCCTAATTCCCTTGAGCGAATATGGGTTCGATCCTAGTCCGTAGACGGTATCAGTGGGAAAAATTACAACTGCTCCTTCGAGAATAGGGTTTCGGATTCGTGAAAAGTCAGAATCACAGCTAAGACTGACTACCAAGGGCACGATCCTCTCCTTTTAGAATCAAAATTGTGCTCACATGGACCATTCGATTCTCGATGCAACATTCTTGGTTCTCTTACATTTGACAATGAAAATGTTTATCTCAGCGTCAGAAGAGCTTCAGCCCGCTTCGGTGGAAAAGTCTTGTCAGAGGAAGATGACGAACTGGACGAAGAATACGATGACGACGATTTTGACGAAGGTTGGGAAGAGGATTTCGACGACAGTAGCGAGTAGGTTTCTACTTTCCTGAATCATGCGATTAACTACTGATAAGAAAAAGTTATTTCTGAATTGCAGCCATTGGCGGGTTCACCGAATATGTTATCGGTAGTATCGACTCTTATTCACCGGATTTCTTGCTAGACCCCGAATTGGGATGAATATTCAATTTGCGTCATTTCATAATTAATACCAAGAATTACTTGGAGGCTTCCGGTGAAAATCTTGGAAGACTTGGCGCTGTTATTCAATCTGTTTCACAACAGGATGATTTTGCTAAAATAAGATTCTACCTGGCCCCATCAGCTTTCGGTATCGATTCAATGATCAAGAAAGCATCTTTCGATGTTATAGCTCAGCATGTTGACACGGCAAACGTTGGCTCCACAACGGGATTTCTGGTGCCAGAAATTGCAAAATCATTTGGGGCGATCGGTTCACTTGTTAATCACAGCGAGCACCGAATCAGCGTAGACCAAATCGAAAAGGTTGTAACCCATCTTCGAAAGATCAATATGATTTCAGTAGTTTGTGCTCAAGACAATAATGAAGTCGCGAACTTTAGCAAGTTTAGTCCCGATTTCATCGCAATTGAACCGCCGGATTTGATAGGTTCGGGAATGGCAGTATCGAAGGTAAGACCAGATGTAATAACAAGCTCGCGGAAGTCGCTTGAAGATAACAAGCCCTCTAATTCCAGTACCAAGCTCCTTTGTGGCGCGGGCATAGTAGAACGAATTGACGCGAGACTAGCGATCGAAATGGGAGCCGAAGGGATCCTTGTAGCCAGCGGCGTAATCAAAGCTGCTGACTGGGCAAGAAAAATTGAGGATTTGGCTAACGGGCTCAACGACGCAGCATAGCCAAAACTACTCCGACAATTGAAACAATAATTAGTATTGGTGAGGTGGCGAAGTAGAATCCATTACTGTTGTAAACATAAAGTATGATCCAGGGTATTTTCACTCCCGAAAGAAACCCTGACCTTGCAAGAACAGGAATAAGGAAAAAAGCTATACCGAGAAGAATGAAAAGTGCGCCTATGTAATAAAACGCCCAGTTGCTGGAGAGCTCGGTGTTTTGGCTCATAGTATATTGAGATAGAACGCCATTAAGATATAAATTATGAATCCTAAAGAGAAATCATCGTAGCTATACTTGGGAGAAAAGAAAGAGATCCGCGCAGCTTTTGTAAAAAGCGGTGGCGGTGTCGAGTTGCGAACCGTTTCTACACCGATCGTTGAAGATGGCTCAATCCTAATTTCGATGAAGGCTTCGGGAGTTTGCGGAACTGATCTGGAGAAACTGACAGGTCAGAGCATCACTTCCACTATTCTTGGTCATGAGGTATCGGGTATTGTAATCGAGTCTCGGGCGAATAACTTTGAGCAGGGGGATCGAGTCATCCCTCATCATCACGTTTCATGTAACGAATGCGAACTCTGCCTTAGAGGGGCACAGACCATGTGTCAAAAATACAAGAATAGTAATTTCACACCTGGGGGGTTTGCCGATGAATTTCTTCTCCCGGCCTACAATGTGAAAAATGGAGGAATTTACAAAATCTCGGAGAGCTTGAGCTTCGAAGAAGCGTCGTTTGCCGAGCCGCTCGGGTGCTGCATCAGGGGATTGTCGCACGCGGGGGTAGTGTCGGATGGTGGAAAATCCCGAAAACAATTGCGAAACGCTCTCGTAGTGGGCGCCGGGCCGATAGGTCTGCTTCACATGGAGCTACTTCGCTCCACTTTTCCTGACCTGAAGCTAAGTACAGTCGACATGATAGGTTCAAGGCTGGAATTTGCTGAAAAAAATGAGATAGCAAACATCGTCGATGCAGGCAAGATAGAAAATGGGGCGTTCTCGGAAAGCTGCAATAATCTGGTTGGTCCACTGGGTTATGATCTAGTAATCGTCGCCACTGGTAGCGAGAAAGCATTCAGAGAATCGATCAAGTGTGTTAGAAAATCTGGAACGCTTCTCCTGTTCGGAGTTCCCCACAAGGGAGCGACGCACTCACTTGATCTGGCAAAGTTGCTGCTAGATGAGTTAACGATCACTTCGAGTTACGCTACTTCTGAAACGGAGCTCCGCCAGGCAATCGAGCTTTTGGAACACAGAATAATTAACGTAAAGAAATTCATAACTTCGACGTATCCACTGGAAAAAGTGGACGAAGCAATGTCTGCAGCAAGATCGGAAAATCAGGTCAAGGTACTAGTCATGGGATGATCGGGTCGATTTCATAAACGGCAGAATCCTTATTACACATTTGGAAAAATTTCGGCAGCATATAAGATGCCTACCACCGCTGTTGTAATTACATTCGATGATGATTATTCATGCTCGGCAGCGGTGCAGGAGAATCTCAATATGGACGAACTGCAAAAGATGGTTGGGCGAAATGTAGAGTTCGATGTCTCGAAATCCAAGATAGCTAAAGGGAAGGTCGTTGGCTTAGAGGGAGACCTCGTACAGATAAAATGGTCAGATGTACCACTTGGACTAGGACAAAGTAGCATGATGCGAATAATGGATTCAAATGTATGAGCTTGGAATCAATCTGAATTTTCGCAAATCATGCAAACACGTCCCCGATGTAATGTAACCGGCATTATCTCGGGATACTGTGGATGTTTCTGACACTTTGGACATGCGCGATAGTCAAGGGTTGTCGAGACCATTGATTGCTGAATGTTAGCAGACATTTGTTACCAGCGCAATTTATTTCGCGATTTAAGCCGCTACGTACTTATTCCAAAAGAATTGCAGTCCGTTTTTACTAAAACGGAAAGGATTTGCAGTCCTGACTAGGAATCCATACTCACATTAAATCGAAACCGAAAATTTAG
>DATNHH010000241.1:0-3487 GCA_035605055.1 Nitrososphaerales archaeon | reverse complement strand
GGCCCATTAACGGAGTCTCCTGACTTCAATGAATATCTGTTTAGTAATTTGAAAGTCCGAAATTTCATTGAATCCGGATCAAAAGCTTCTCTGGAGGATTTCGGTCTAGATGGGACAGCATAGAGAACCTTTCCCGACATTGCTGAGCTCATAGATGATACATTGACTTTGAATGAAGTGATGTCGACGAGGTTGGAAATCTTTGTAATCGAATATTTTCGCAAGTACGCGTCTTCGAAACTTACCATCAAATTTGAATATTCTTTCCTTGTCGCTTGCTTACCAGTTAGGGTCAACGGAACTTCGTACCCTTGTCCATGATAACAGATGTCAAGGGACCTTGAAACTTGTATTGTCTTTGACCGTCCCTCCGCAGAAGAAAGAAGAGATTTGGCGTTATCTATCAACTTCTCAAATGTGTCTGAATACTCCTTATAATTCAAATCGGACAGTTCGATGCGTTTTGACAATGCAAGATCTATAGAAATGGGCGTCACTAGGAGCCCTTCAGCTGAAAAGACGCCGGCTCTCGGTGGAATGACTATAGTTCCAAGACCCAACTTCCTCGCGATCCTTGAAGCGTGAACGGGGCCCGCTCCTCCAAAAGGCATGAAAGAGTATTTCCTATAGTCAACTCCGATTTCTGAAGCATAAAGTCGAAATGCTGAAGCCACATCTTCGTTTACTCTTTCGTGGATTAACCAAGCGGCGTCCTCCACCGGTATGTTCAACTGGTCAGCGATCTTTTTCTTGATAGAACTTCTCGCAAAATCCGCTCGAAGACTCATTGCACCTCCCACGAAATAGCTTTCATCCAGATACCCTAAGATCAAATCCGAGTCTGTTACAGTTGCTTCGGTCCCACCTAGCCCGTAGCAGGCAGGTCCAGGAGACGATCCAGCACTTTCGGGACCAACTCTGACCATTCCTAACTGATCAAGCCTCGCAATGCTCCCCCCTCCAGAGCCTGTTTCGATAAGCTTGACGACCGGAATGCTGACGGGGACTCCGCTTCCTCGTCTGAATTTATCGAAACGCGCAGCTTCAAATTCATACGATTTTTCTATCCTCCCGTTCCTGACGAGACAGCCCTTTGCCGTGGTTCCGCCCATGTCAAATGAAAACATCCCCTGAACGTCTAGTTTCTTCGCAATATTGAGGCCCATCGAAACCCCAGCAACGGGGCCAGACTCAAGAAGTAGTACAGGAATATTTTTCGCTACTTCGATGTCAACTATCCCTCCTGTACATGTCATAAGAAGAAGCTTTCCAGAGAAACCCAATTCAGATAGTCGTCTAGTCAGGTCGTCAATGTACTCCTGAATTATTGGTTTGATGTACGCATCAATGACAGTTGTCGAGGTTCGTTCGTATTCTCTTGCTTGAGAAGTAATCTCATGTGAGCAGGAAACGACCAGATTTGGAAATTTGTCACGAACTAGATCTTTCGCTTTTCTTTCATGAACGGGATTCGCGTACGAATGAAGAAAGCAGATCGCAACGGATTCGATATTCTCATCAACCAGTTCCGAAACACATTTTTCGAATTCAGTGGGATCTAAATTGTTTCGAATTTCGCCCGAAGCGAACATTCTTTCGGAAACTCCTCTTCGCAGGAACCTCGGAACATACGGCTTTGGAATCTGGATGTTTAGGTCGTACTGGTTGTATCGCAACCCCTTCCTGATATCCAAGACATCCTCGAATCCCGCCGTAGTTACGAGGCCGGTCCTTACTCCCTTTCTTTCGATTACAGCGTTTGTTGCGAGTGTGGTCGCGTGAAAGATTCTATCAATTTCCTCAATTTTGATTCCACGAGACAAGACCAGTTTCTGTAGACCTTGCATAACTGCGTCGGCAGGGCGACCGGGCGTTGTCAGTATTTTTTCTGAGAATAGCCGCGAAGTCTTTGAATCGAAGGCGACAAAATCAGTAAATGTTCCGCCAATATCGATTCCAATGTTATACCGCAATATTCGAGCAGATTACCCAATGTCATTAGTTAGTTTTTTCTGTCTGCAATTTGGCATCAAGATTAATTACACACATTCTGTCGAGAAACGATGTGAGCGGTATAAGCGGGTTCGCAATTGCACCTTTCGCAACATCTGAAGAGACGATTCGCTACGCAATCTTGGCAGAAAGGTATGGATTGCAGGGCTTTTGGCTCGGCGAAGGCTTTCACGGGAGGAGTGCAATCTCTCTTCTTTCTGCGGTAGCCGTGAACACCAAGAAAGTACAGTTGGGCACTGCTATAATCGGGGTGTACTCAAGACATCCGGGTCTGATTGCCATGGAAGCGGCAACCATAGATGAACTCTCAGGCGGTAGGTTCAATCTAGGCCTGGGAGTTAACGTTACCTCGTTGGTCAAACATGGTCTTACAAAGAGCGCGAGCACAGCAAGAGATCAAAAGCCGTATTTTGCCATGAGAGATTCGGTGGAAATAATTAAGGGACTTTTGAACGGGGAGAACGTTACCTATCATGGTGAGGTCTTCAGTCTTCCCGAACCTGGGAGTGCACTCAATTTCCATGGGTTCACTCCGATTAGAAAAAAAATTCCAATATATTTGGGCAGTCGGAGTCCCAAAATTCTCGAACTTTGCGGCGCTGTTGCAGATGGCGTGATACTATCAAGATCGCTCAGCGCCTCCGGCTCATATGTGATTGAAAGTTTGAACCATGTCTTCGAAGGCGCGAGACGTGCAGGAAGAAGAAAAGAGGATATCGTGATAGCTTCTAATCTAACTTTTTCAGTAGGGAAAGACTGTGAGCAGGCAAAGAATCATGTACGCGAAGTTGTTGCGCTCTACGTTGCTGATCCTACCCTGACTGCTAGTGAACTTATGCTGCAACACAGCAAAGTAAGGCCTGAAGATTTGGAGAGAGTCAAGGAAGGTATGAGGCAGGGTGGAATCCACAAGTCTGCAGAGCTGGTAACCGAGGAGATGATTGAGGAATTCTCCATAGCTGGATCTCCTGAAAATTGTATCAAAAAATTACGCAAGTTGGGCGATCTGGGAGTTCAGATGCCGATTGCTTTCGATCTAATAGGACCAAAACCTGATGAGGCGATAGAGCTCATTTCGAAAGAAATTCTACCAGCAATTACACGTGGCTAAAATGAGTGGAGTGATGACTTCGACGGCTGTCAAGTGCGATATTCAAGACGTCTCAAAGAGATTCGTATCTAGGAATGAAACCCGCCAGGGCACATTCAGACAAACCAAGCCCGTCTATCTTGACGCTCTACAGAATGTCAGTTTCAAGATAGCAAAAGGAAAATTTGTGAGCGTGGTGGGGCCTTCTGGTTGCGGCAAAAGTACTTTACTCAGAATCATCGCAGGGCTTGAAAAACCGACAACGGGACAAGTATTGATAGATGAGAAGATAGTAGGAGGACCTGAGAAAGACAAGGGTTTCATATTCCAAGCGGTCGGACTCTATCCTTGGAGGAATACCATTCAGAATGTAGAATTCTTTTT
>DATNHH010000240.1:0-8612 GCA_035605055.1 Nitrososphaerales archaeon | reverse complement strand
ACTACCTTTCTGAAGAGGTATAGCGTCGCTGACAAAGTGATAACAGCGATAAGCGCAATGACTGCTAGGGAAGTTAACTCAGCACTGGTGGAGTAAGCGCCGGGAAGCGAAAGATCTCGCACGGCATCTACTGCATAACTTATCGGGTTGACCTTGGATACATCCTGCATCCATGTCGGCATAAAACTGACCGGCACCAAAGCAGTGCTGGCAAATAGTAAGGGAAAGGTCAAGAATCCGCCAATTGCAAACACGGTCTCCGAGCTCTTCGTTTTCATCCCCAGCGCAAGTGAAATGCCGGACCATGCCAGTCCGAAGAAAGCAATTATGAAGAGCATCAATAGAATGCCAGGCACTCCAGTAGCTACTCTGAAGCCTAGAATGTATGCGAGCGCGAGTATGATAATTGACTGCACAGTCACTCTGAACGCGTCGCTAGAAAGTCTTCCGAGCAAGATCGCCGGCCGGCTAACCTGCGTTACTAGCATCTTTGACAAGAAGCCGTAGTTGATGTCGTCTACGATCGAAGTCCCCGCCTGAAGTGCGCTGCTGAAGGCATTCTGCAATAGAATACCCGCGGCTGCGTACTGGAGATAGGATACTCCTGGAGGGAAACCCGGTAGGAGATTGAACGAGTGAAACAGCTGGGTGAACAAGACAAGGAAGATTATGGGTTGAAACAGCGAGAAAAATATCAGGATCGGATTGCGGGTCAGTTTCTTCAATGCTCTAACGAACAGATTTTGAGTGTCGAATAGAAGCGTCATTTACTTCCTACCTCCTTCCCCTTCCCCTCGCGAACATAGTAGGTACGGCTTTCTGCAATTCCTCCACTCTGATTCTCTTGCCAGTGTGTCTCAGGAAAACGTCATCTAGAGTCGGAGACGAGAGGTTTATCGAAACGAGTTTGATGTTGGATTTGTCAAATGCCCTAACGAGGTCCGGGATAAAGTACCCTCCATCCTTTGCATAAATCGTTAATCCATCACCGGAATCCACGATATTGACCACGTTTGGAAGAGTCGAGACAATTTGTCTTCCAGCTGCGCGGACTGAATCATCGCTCTTGCCCTGGGCATCCTTCATCGTAATTGTGATCGCATCAGCTCCGATTTCAGCCTTTAACTCCGCAGGCGAGCCCTGAGCAACTATTTTTCCTACATCCACAATGCAGAGACGCCCGCACAGCCTGTCGGCCTCTTCGAGATACTGGGTGGTGAGGAAAATTGTAATCCCTTCCTTCTTGTTCAATTCCTCCATATAGTCCCACACTGTCGCCCGAGATTGAGGGTCAAGCCCCGTCGTCGGTTCGTCCAAAAACAAAACCTTCGGCTTGTGAACCAGAACAGAAGCGAGATCGAGTCTTTTCTTCATTCCACCAGAGTATCTTCCTGCGCGCTTGTTGGCGGCGTCCTTTAGCCCAACAACTTCCAAAAGAGAATCCACCCTTTCCTCAAGTTCTTTGCCGCGCATCTGTTGAAGATGTCCTTCGAGGATCATGTTTTCGCGACCGGTAAGTTCCGGATCAACCGAGCTTTCTTGGCTCTGTACGCCTATCAACTTCCTAATCTCTCGGGCCTGCTTTTCCACATCGAAGCCCAAGACTGATGCAGTTCCGGAAGTCTTGTGAAGCAGCGTCGTTAGAATCTTAATCGTTGTACTTTTTCCCGCACCGTTCGGTCCCAAGAAGCCAAAAAATTCCCCTTCATTGACCGAGAAACTGATTCCCTGTACCGCCTTCGTACCATCGGCATAGGTTAGCACGAGGTCTTTAACATTGATAATTTCCGCCAAGTCAATTCACTATTTTTCAATCTAGCTTGCGTAATTTAGATGCATATAACTTTCTTAGCCGCACCGTTACTTTTCGCTTAAGTGATCTTAAATTCGCATTCAAAAATATTGGGCATATATGGATGCCGTTGTGACAAGAACGGAGTCCGATTCCTTTGACACGGACAAGTAATCGGAGAGTTTGTCTGTCTTACTCGGGTCGGCTCACGAAAATTGAATCGCCCTGAACATCGACGACGAATGTCCTCAGAGACTGGACTTCTATTTCCGAGAGAATTTCGCCGGTCCTCTTGAACATCACAAGCATTTCCTGAGGAAGTTTTTGCATTACTTCTTGCGACATCATAAGCTGCGGGCCTGTTAGATTTTTCCCGGTCCTGACATCGAATGTTGCCGCGTGTAGTGGACAGGTGACAACGTGTCCGTTGAGAGTTCCCTTCGCTAGGGAAGCATTTTGATGTCCGCAACGATTCTGTGTAGCATAGATAGTGCCATTCACATTGGAGAGCAAAATGTCCTCGTCAAACGCCTTTACGTGTTTCATCCTTCCTACTGGGATTTCGCTAAGCTTAGCGACTTCTCTGGACTTCATATTATCGTATCTCCAATATTGGACAGCCCATATAAGCGTAACTGAATTTTGAGGGGATCAGAAGACAGCATGAATATCAAGATCAAACGAAGGAAGAAATCGGATTTTCCTATCTCTCACAAACATAATTTGTTTTGAAAAATAGACCAAAATGGCCAGATTCCAAAATCGGAGAATAATATGAAGCTGTATTCGACTTCTGATACCAAATAAATCGGATCGATTGAAATCTTTATTTTCGTTTAACTGGATTTGCAGTCTGAATCCGAGATCCACTAACGAACTCCACGAAAATTGGTCTCAAACACGCACAATTTTGTTCGAAATCGATTACAAGCTGAAGAATATTGAAAACTCGAAGAAAATCTAGACTAAGCTCTCTAGAGATTCTTGTTCAGCACGAAAGGTGGATGGATATTCCTCCGGAAATATTCGAATCATTTCTCGGTTCTCCCCAGATTATCTGGTCTTCAGAGGATAATTCAATTCAAATTGGGGAGATTTTGATCTCCGGAGAACTAGTCAACCCTCACGTCGAGCTAGTAGATGAGTGGCCATTCGTACCGTTGCCGTCAATCCCTAATACTATCACAAAACGGACGGAGCTTCAGAAAGAGCAGGCGGCAGAGTTATTCGAGCATCTGATAGAATCCGGGATCGGTAAAGCGAAAGCCCTCGAGATGATGGGCCCTCTGGCCGTAGAGATCACAAAATACAGGTACTCTTTCCACGTAAGTGAAGCCAGATGGACGGTCAAAGAATTGATCGGAAAACAGATAATGGACCGACCCTTTATGGCGCCTGTCAAAAAGTGAAAGAATCGGTTCGAGAAGTTCCGAAGGTTTCAAGATAACTTTTCATCTTCCAGTACGTCTCCAGGAAATCAAAAGCTCTTGGGGTCAAAGTATAGAAGATTCCTTCTTCTTCTTCGTCAGTTAAGGTCTGTACCAGTCCGAAGGATGTCAGATCAACGAGGATTGTTTTCAGTCGGTCGATCGGCACTCCCACTCCATAGGACATTTTGGTAATCCGCGAACCTTCGGGGTAGCGCTTGATAACCTCTAGCACGGTTGCATACAGCTCTATCTTCGATCTCTTAGAACTCGCGCGTTTCATTTTGTTTTCGTGTATCTCCTGAAATCTGCGTCGATCAAATCGGAGGATTCGGAAGGCTCGTAACCTTGGTTACAAACCTGGTGATATGAGATCGCTCCAGGACTCCCTTCAATTCATCTGTGTAGCTGATCTCGTCAACGACACAACCGTCTTCAAGCTCG
The DNA here is from genome assembly GCA_035605055.1 of Nitrososphaerales archaeon. GTDB lineage: Archaea > Thermoproteota > Nitrososphaeria > Nitrososphaerales > CADDZS01 > DATLTL01. Next base: position 4,949 of record DATNHH010000240.1, on the reverse strand, counting down.
ACGACTTTCGCAAAAACCCTGCCGCACCTTGAGTAATTTCCAATGTGAACCAGATCAGCATAGACGTCACCGACCCTCGTTTGCTTTCCGATGAGCCTGAACGCGGCAGTTTGTCCCATCCATTTTTTCTCCCAGTCAGCTATCGCAAATGCACTCTTGCCTATTTCCACTCGTCCTCCGATCAGAATTCCTTCGACCCTGGAGCCGCTGTTGACATGAATATTCTTCCCCTTGAGACCATGGCTCGTTTCGACTATACCATACACCTGGACATCGTTCTTGACTATTGCTTTGCCAGCTCTAAACCTTCCGCCGATCCGAATATTTTCCCCGAGGAAATCTCGCACGACTTCAACTGATCCGTTGACTTCAAGAATCTCCGTGATTTCGAGCGAGCCGGAAATTTCGAGACTTCCATTTATGCTGATTTTCTTTGATTTGCAATTCCCGTGGATCTCGCTCGCACCTGCTATCGAAATCTCGTCACACACGATATCTCCGATTACAGAAAGCTTCCCAAAGCTCGATATCTTCGAACCCTTGCTGTTTGCCGCAAGTTCTGTCCGCCCGAGGACCTGCAGGTCTCCAAATTGAAGTTGGGAGTGGGCTTCGAACTTTCCGCCCACCCGAATATTGCCCGAAATTACTCCTCCTCCAATCTTTGCCTCCCCGCCGACGGAAAAATCTCCTATCTTTACGGTTCCGTATGCTTCGACCTTCCCTCCAACGTCGAGCGTCTGAACCTCAAGGGAATCAGTCACCTCTATTGTTCCTCCAACTCTCATCTTTGAGCAGACCAGAGACTTTGCATTGAGCCTACCACCTACATCGATGTCCTGAGCTTTGATCATTCCGCCTGCCTTTATGGAGTGATCAACGTCCAGAAGTTTATGCACAACAAGGTCGCCGTCAATTCTAAGAACCCCTCCGTGACCGATTCTAAGCGAGTCGCACTCCAAGTTGCAGGCGACCTCGGCGGCGCCATCAAAAATGACGTCCTCCGAAACGAAGACTAGATTTCCGTTTTTCGCCTCAATCCTCGCGCCCTTCCCGACCTTCAGCTCGCCTTCAATCCGATCGAGCTTCGCTGTAGATCCGCGGGGAACCTGAAAGTCTGACATGGTTTTCAAATACTTCCCTTGTGCCTAAAAGCCTCACTCACATCTGGTGATTACTACTCGGCCTTCAACGCATTTCTTGCCAGCAATGATCCGAGAACGACGAAGATGATCGTGTACGCGCACAGGCCACCGATATATTCAGCGAATGTCGAGAGTTGTGCAACCGAGAGAGTTCCATTCACCACGAGGAGCCTGATTGCTTCGCTTGCGAGGGAAATGGGATTTGCGCGAGCTATTGGTTCGAGCCACGACGGAAAGAAGCTGATCGGGAATAACGCCGTGCTTGTGAAAGCTACCGGGAAGAATAGAAAGTTGACGACCGCGAAGAAACTGTCTGTGCTTTTCGCGGCTATGGATATTCCCGTGAACAGACATGCGAAGACTGCAGTGAGAATGCCGATGGCAACGAATATGCCGAGAAGATCAAGGATGCCAAAGCTGCTTGCGAGCCTCAATCCATTTGGGATCAACAGCGCGACAACCAGAGTGATAGCCGATGTCACGATTGCCTTCACGATATTCTGCAGAACTCCGCCAAAGTAGATTGAGGATCGCGGTATAGGGCTGGTCTTTAGCATGTCGAGGTATCCGTTGAGTCTATCCATTACAAAGTCTACTCCGAGGAAGGTCATTCCGGTAAGAGCTAGCATGCCGATCACTCCGGGAGTGAGGTACGTAATGTAATTAGGTGCGCCCCCGAAGGAGTGCTCTAACAATCCCAAAGATCCTCCTGTCGATGATGGAAGTGAATTTCCGGGATTGAACGAATTTCCGAACAAGAGGAGCCAGACAATCGATTGGATTACTATCGGGATAAGCGAGAAGGGGTTGCGAATCCATTTTCTCAACGATCTCCCGCTGAGAGCGAGTGTGTCACTAAGCATCTCAATTCACCTTCTCCATCAAGACCGGGACCTCAAGAGTAGCCCCGGATTCGTCCTCGCCGTTTCGAACCCTCCTGCCTGTTACCTGGAGAAAAACCTGATCGAGGGTCGGTCTCGTGAAAGAGATATCGGAGATTTTCAGTCCTCTTTCAACGACGCCATCCACGATCTCCGGCAGCGCCTTCTCGACTCGCGGAACTTTTATCCTGTAGGAAGAGAGACCGAGTTTCATAACCTCCTTCACATCCTGTACTCCTTCCAGGAAATTCGTCAGGTCTGCACCGTCAGTCACGCGGATTGAAAGTATATCGCCACCCAACTTCGCCTTCAGCTCATCCGGGGGCCCGGATACTTTGATCACTCCGCTGTCGACGATTGCCACACGATCGCATAGGGCGTCTGCCTCTTCCAAGTAATGCGTGGTCATGAACACTGTGATCCCATTTTCGGTGTTCAATTTTCGAACGTACTCCCACATCTTGCTCCGCGTCTGGATGTCGAGGCCGAGACTCGGTTCGTCCAAGAACAGGACGAGCGGCTCGTGAATCAAACCCATCGCTAACTGAAGCCTTCTCTTCATCCCGCCGGAGTATGTCTTTACCAATTTCTCAGCGAAACTCTGGAGATCGACAAGTTGAAGGAGTTCGGAAGCTCTCCTCTGGGCTTTTTCGTTTGAAACGTGGTGGAGTTTTGCCGAGAGAAGCACGTTTTCGATCCCTTTCAGCTCGTCATCCGCTATGAACTGCTGAGGTACGACTCCTATACAGGCTCTGACAGCTCCCGGATCTTTTGACACATCGTGTTCGGCGACCATCGCCGTCCCTTCACTGACTGAGGCTAATGTGGTAAGCATCTTAATCGTTGTTGTTTTGCCGGCACCGTTCGGACCCAGAAATCCGAACAGTTCTCCCTCGGCGATGTCGAACGACACGTGATCGACGGCGATCTTTTCCTCGTATTTTTTTGTAAGATCTCTTACTTGAATTATGGTTGTCAATTCATGCTCTAAAAGGATAGAATTTCAGCCACGAAACTTAAGACCGACTCACGTTGAAAAATTACTAGGAGTAATCAAAACATGTGACTACCAGTCACGACATCCAGGAAAACATAATGTTCAATGACATTTGGGTGAATGGAAGTTTCGTTCAATCCATTCCGAGCTTCCTAAGATCCGTTCAACTCGTTTCAAGCTCTGTTTGACACGGGAAGCGATCGACAATTAAGTTCTACGTTTTTCACAACCTAATTCATCTTGATTTGATCTAGTTTGAAGGCGGGCCCGGTGGTATTTGAACCTAGGATTTAGGGTCAATCGCTATCTGTTGTCGACCGAGCCACATGCTACATTCAATTTCATTTCTAATCACAAAATTGTACGCACCTAAAAAGTCTCTCTAGATTTGATAGAAGTTCGCAATGATCCATATGTGTTTTCATTGAAGCCAATTTGATTACGATTTAGAGTAGATTTGTAAATCCAATGAGGATGAAATCTCTGAGCAACTATGACAGTAGGGTCTGAGGATTGATCGGATTAGAGTGAGAGGAACCGGCAATGTTACCAGACGCCATATCGATACATTCTCGCATCATAAGAAAATCAGGTCACCTTGGTAATCTACCACTGGAAAAAATAGCCTCTCTTCCTTAATTCAAAATCTAATTCTTGTTTACGTGACCTGATCTGTTTCGCAAGGGTTAGCACATCTGAATCAGTCCATAGCTTGAGGTCCTCTGGAGTCAGAAGCTTTGAATGTATTCCTAAAGGATGAATTGAGATATTCATCAATTCTCGTAGCCCCGCTCTCTCCTGGCGTTCCAAGCCGTGTCTTGACATATTCTGCCAAAGCCCTTCGGAACACTGTGGTAAGATCGGTACGGTCGGACTCGACGATCGTAAGAGCCATGTCCAAAATCTCCTTGTCCTGAGGTCTGATATTGACGGGGACGGTCCATCTGGGTTGAGGTGCCATTATGCCGCTATACACCCAGAAAATAATGTATTGTGTGTACGCATTGCAGCACTGTGTCGTTTTGGCTGAGAGCGATCGTCCAAGTCACTTTTCCTCTTCATTAATAATAGCATCATGGTACGAGTAGAAGGGGCTCCACCCAGTGATCTCCTCTTTCGCCCGTTTCAAGCCCTTTTGTGTAATCTTCCATACACCGACCTGACATCCATCGCCCGGTGGAAAGATCTCGCCCTTTGCCACAAGGTTTTTCTTGGACCACTTGATTACGCTGTCCGTTATTTTCCTTCTCGACCCCTGATACCTCGCTTTGCGGTCATCATCATCGAGCTTGCCAAACCACCTGGCACTCCTAACTTCTTGAAGGACGGTCCTTGTCTGCACTCCCACATCAGGAGCTTTTGAAAGTACGAACAAGATGGGTATTTCCGCACTGTTGCGTGAGGGCGACCTCGCTCTCAATCGGCTGATCACCCTTCCCCGTTTGCCCCGTATATTATTAGATGGTCCCGTAGTTGAGTCGACATAAGGAGTCGTTAACATATGCTTTGATTCAAGGAACTCTTCAGATTCGAGGTCTGGGATAACGTTTGTTGTCTGGAGAGGCAGACAGATGGTCTGGGATGGACCTCATCTCGAAAGAAACGTGGGCTACAGAATGTTCTTCTTCGTTCTCCGTTCTGAGTGTTCTTGGGTTCTGAAAATCTGAATTTGGAAGCCATCCCGGTTCTGGTAGAACATCCTTTATCAGAACGCTAAGAACAGGAACCAAATAGAACGTGGAAGCCCACAAAACGGAAACCATGCTATCTACATTTGCAGTCATCTGAACAGAGGTACAACATAATCAACCAGAAACATTATCTTCAACTGAATCTATTTTCGTTTGCCCTAATATGGAATCATTCGCGAAGGGGATTTGAATAGCAAAAAAAGTTTATTGGGCGGGAGATCTTATTTATGCCTAAATG
>DATNHH010000239.1:0-4980 GCA_035605055.1 Nitrososphaerales archaeon | reverse complement strand
CAGAATCGAGCGTAACTTCAACGGCCTCGTAAACAGCGATTTCAATAGGAGGAACGCGAGGGGAATCAGTCCCACCATTTCGATTAGGGCGGATATGGTGAAAGCGAACGATGCCTTCCAGTCCCGAAGTAGGGATCCTGTCTCCTCATCAGCGTTCCTAAACATGAAGAGAAAGCCGAGAACGATGAATGAGACGGTGGCTGCCTCGTACTGTCCCCAGACGGACGAAACGTAAATTGAAAGTGGATTCAGCAAGTAGAAGAAAGCAAATAGTTTTCCGACCTTCCCAGGATTGAATTTCAGTATCAGATAACAAATGAAAAGGTCCGCCGTTATTGGGAATGCCTTTAGAAATATCGACTCGAAGAAGCCGGTCTGGTGTCCGAGTATGAAAAAGTCTTGGAAGCCGAGTTTTAGCGCGAGTGCGTAAAATGAGTATGGAACCCAATAGAGGAAGAATGTGAACGGCAGTGTTGGGCCTAGAGAAGTGCCTGGAGAGCCGAATTCAAACCATCCTCTAGCCGAGGTGGCATAGACACTGATGTCAAACGGCTGAGCCGCGACCGGAGCAAGTGCAAGTCTGCAAATTATCCCCACTCCAATAGCTGCCCCGATCTGCCAAGGCTTGAAATCATCCTCATCATGCCTGTACTTGTTGTAAAGGAAGAACGTCGTGAAAATTGGCGCTACGAAAAGGAAGAAGATCAGATAGCCGTACCAGAACGAACCTTGAGAAGAAACGGTAGCAGCTGTTACTGCAGGGGAGCTTGAGTTCTGCGCTGGAGTAAAAACAAAATTCACGCTCTGCACGGTCACGTTGCTCAACGAACCCGTCTGTGCGACGATTGCGATCGTGTATCCGTGAGTCGGAGGGAGTGAATCGGGAAATACTATAGGAGTACCCTTTGGGTAGAGCGAATAGTCGTATGAAGAGATCGTTGGGCTATAGTGGTACAGACTCCCGGTGAGAGAGAGGGTCCCATTCAGCTGATAAATCTCGTATGCGGTTCCGGGAGGCGCCGTGATCTGCAGCCCCAGATCTATTTTGTTCAGTTTCCAGGTAGTGTTTCCTACCGTCGGGAGGTGATCAAAAGTAAGGTAAACAGAATGATACGACTGTCCGCTATGGAAAGTGCCAAGTTTGTAGTTCAAGAATTCCATATTTTGGAGTACAAGACTGAACGGAGTCGTTGCGTTCAGAGCGCGGCGCTCGACGTAAACTTGGATTTGAGTTACGTTCTGTACCCTCGTCCCGATGTTTTGTTCTGCCAAGTTTTCCATGTTCACTTGAATATTCTCAAACTGACCAGTTCCCGTCCTGTGATCTAGAAAATCAGAGTTGTTCCAAAGCGCAATGGTAGTCTTTTCATGCGACGTGAAAAATCTGATTCCATAACCGACTCCCTGTGTCACGTCGATCTGCAAGAATAGAATCGGATAATTCTTGACGTCCACAGAAAGTTTTCTAGAGATCTCGGACGACGACGGCGTCGAGCTGGGTTTGAAAAATCCTGTAAAATTGATGATGTTTGGAGAATTCAGCTGACTGGATGTATTAAGGGATGACGAATCCGACAAACTCCAAGTAGAGGGAACGGTGTCCCGGTAGCCAACTGAAGCAGTTGCCGATTCAGCGTAGACGTGCGATAGATACTGTTGTCCGTTGATCTCCTGGAGGTTTTGAGAAGGAACCGCGCCGGAAAGGCCGAGAGTAAGCAGTACTCCAACAAGTACTAGTCCAGATACAATTTTCTTTCCGCGAGAGAGCTGCAGGAATCTCGCCTTTAGCTCGTCGAGATAAGTTTTCAATTCCAACGCTCTAACTCCTCCCAAACTGCCATCGACTGGTTTGCAGTGCTAAGGTCGTAGATCGAATCGTAAGCCTTGTCGCCCATATCCGCTGCCGCTTGAGGATAGTTCGCGAGATGCTTTGCTCTCTGCTGCATCAAGGGCACATCTGTTGGATCGCAAAGGTAGGAACTTTCTTCGTCGACCAGAAGTTCTTTGACTCCGCTACGAGTTGTTAGGATCGTTGCCTTGCGGTGTAGAGCGGCTTCAGCCGGGATAAATCCGAACCCCTCAAAGAGAGAGGGGTGAATAAGGAAACTTGCTTTGGAATACAGGCTATGCATCGTCGAGTCGTTGGCGCCGTAAAAAATGTGAAGATCTACACCCAGTTTTGACGCTAGGAGTTCGTACTCTTTTTTCAAGAGTCCAGAGCCGACAATTGATAATGCGTATTCATCCTTTAGTGGGATCATCGCTCTTATTCCTGCTTGAAAGTTCTTGTACGGGACGAAGGCCCCGACCATCATCACGTATTGCCGGTCGATATCAAGTGGAACAGTATCAGCTGAAAGCAACCCGCTTTCTACTGGAGGATAGACAACGACGGAATCACGACCGTAAATGTTTTTGATGTACCTTGCCTGGTACTCGCTGTTTGAGATTATCTTGCCGTACCTTGTAACTGTCTGATAATCGATAATTCGTAAGATCCGCTTCGAGATCGGAAAAAATGCCAATCCTAAACCCCCGAGCAGGTTTCCGTAGAACGACTTTGTAGTCTTCTCAAATGTGAGACTGACGTTCCTATAGTCATCTCCATGCAGAAGGTCCGAGTACGCTGGCTCGAAGATGCTGCCCGAATACCAGGCAGTCTTTTTCCCGAGGGACCTCACAATCCTGTATGCTAGCAGAGGCTCGACGTGGTGGTGAATCAAAATCCGATCATAATCATCAAGATCGCGAACCAGCGTGATCGATTCAGGTTCTCCCAGACTTTGGGGAAGCGGAGTGAAAGAGATTTTGTTCAATTCCTGTCTCGCCCAGAGATGTTTGTCCGTGAAATCCGCGAAAAGGTCAACGTCTTTTCCTGCCTCCTTGAATCTCGAATAGTGCACTAGTGCAGCACGCTCAGCTCCACCGAATCGTCCGAAGGCTTGGATCAGAATAGCTACCCTCAAATGAGCTCTCACTCAATGAATTTTCTTCCGCGTCGCTTGCACGCAAGCGAATCATCTAATATCTACAAAATTGCAATAATAATCCGTGGCCGAAGACAAATGGAAGCGAATCCGTAATCTGAGAAAGGAAATTATTTCTGAATCTGGTTTCAAAGTCAAATGAGATCTTTATCGACATTCAATATCAATTTGAATTGGACAAGATGTACTCAATATCAACAGATCGTAACGACGTTTTCCCGAAACGGGGAAAAACTCCAGGTTCCTGAGATCGCCCCAACTTCCGTTATACCGTATTGCGCTTGCTTCGATAGAAGTGATAACCAGATGCGAACCAATCAACTTTCGAACCAAGGTATCAATTTAAGAATAGGCAGACTATTCCAGAATAATGAAAAGAGATTTCTGTGCTCGAACATCCTTCCAAGCCGTTTTCGAAAAACGAAAACCGCCAAAGAGAATATTTGCCAATTTCCAGCACTCAGAACTCATACAGTAGTCAAATTATCCGATCAAGGATAAGTATCGTAATAACTATCTGATATCTATTAGAGCGGAACAAGAAATGGTTGTCAAGACACACTCACAAAAGAACTTGCTTTTCGTTTTAGTCTGGGCGCTTACCTTCGTCGCAATCTTTGAACGTAGCTTCACCCTGAGAGCAAACAGAAAGCGTTCAATTGACGAATGAATAAGCGAATATCTCCAATAGCAATTGCTCAATTGTTCATTTTATCCCAATTAGCTTCCGCATCTTTGATTTCTCTCTTCAAATCTCTTCTTTGTTCTGCATCGATCGACTTTAGGAGCTCGGGCATCGTTGCCCTCTTTCTGCCGAGATAAATTCTTGCAAACTCGTCTTGATCTTTCACCCGTTCAAAGGGCGTCGTCATTGAATAGAACTCTCCAAAAAGTCGGTGCGATTTTATTGGGTAGGGCGTCAGGCCGTAAAGCACAACCAGCGTTCCCGTCTTCGTCTGTCTCTGAATCTTCTTCATAATTTCAAAACCGATAGATATCACAGAATAGAGAATAGTTGCATCACGATACGAAACTTTGCTGATATCATTCCAAATTATCGTAATGTTATGTAAGCCCGAACTCTCTACCTCTCGTTTGGCGCGCAAGTACCTGTAATAGTGGTCTTCGATTCCGACTGCTCTCTTGACTTTTGGAGCGATCCAGATGCACGGGCCGCCATAACCGCAACCAAGATCGAAGAATACGTCGTTTTTCGATGGTCCGATTTGGTTGATGAGGTGGCTGAACTCTCTCTTGTCCGTTGCGCGCGGATTCCCACGCCACTCTGCAGCACGTTTCATGTTTGACTCTCTCAGTCCAGGATTCGGTTTCCATCATAATCAGAAATGTGAGTACGGATAAAATAGATTCGGCGTTCAATTTCTTAATAAGAAAAATCCGTGATGAATGTAAATCTGAGATTCGAACAGAATCCGAAACAACATGGCGAAATTCGATACACCCAAATCAAAGAAAGGTATGGTCTTCGAAAAATCGTCGACGCAACTACCCGTCTTGGCTAACGCTCTAGGAAATTATCGAAAATGACAATCTACTTACTCGGTCTGGACGGTGCTTCGACCAATACAATCCAAGAAACTCTCAGCAGGAGATGTCTTCCCAATTTTGAAAGGCTGATGGGAGAGGGAGTATTCGCTGATCTCAGCTCGGTTTATCCTTATGTCACAGCTCCAGCGTGGACAACTCTGTTTTCCGGAGTCAATCCCGGAAAACATGGAATATTCGAGATGTTCGAGGTCAGGGAGAGCAAGGTTGTGCCGTCAAACATGCGAGTTACTGACGTGCCGTTCTTATGGGACTATCTCACCTGGGCTAACAAAAGAAGTCTCGTCATAGGTGTTCCATTCATTCATCCGGCTCCCAAGATCAATGGAATATTTGTCACAGGCAGGTTTGCGCCAAAACTGTCGTGCTTTCCCATTGATACTCCGAGTAGGTTTGATCTAACGGGATTCGATTACGACGACCTGTC
>DATNHH010000238.1:0-3109 GCA_035605055.1 Nitrososphaerales archaeon | reverse complement strand
GGACCGAAAAGAGAATCTAAAGAGCATCCAAGCCATCCCTGACACCATTATTAATCGAATCCTTTTTTCTATTTACAAACTTTGAATTGACTGATGATTATCGTCGACGTGAGGTTCTAGAAGATACTTGAGCGAACCAGGAAGATCGACTTACGAGGAGCTGCTTAGACTTGCCTTGGAGAGGGGTTTTTTCTTCCCTTCGGCTGAAATTTACAATGATGCCCCGGCGGGATTCTGGGAATATGGTCCGACTGGTCTGTTAATGCGGAATAATTTTGTCCGAGAATGGAGACGGAAGATCGTTCGGAAGGACGACATGCTCGAGATCGATGGATCTCTGATACTACCAAAGATCGTCTTCGAAGCTTCGGGCCATCTCTCTAGCTTGGTAGATCCAATCGTCCAGTGCACGCGCTGTGGAACTAGGATTCGGGCTGATAAGTACATCTCCGAAAAAACCGGCTTGCAAATCGACGAGCGACTATCGGCGGAAGAATTTCAAGCTCTGATTTCGGTGCATAACCTGCATTGCCCAAAATGTGGTGGCGAATTTGGAACGCCCTCCAAATTCAACATGATGTTTCGGGTGGGAGTAGGTGCCGAGGACGTGGATGCATACCTCCGACCGGAAACAGCACAGAGTATTTTTGTGGATTTCCAAAGGCTTGCGAAGACAATGAGGATAAAGCTGCCGAAGGGAGTCGCGCAAGTAGGAAAGAGTTTTCGCAACGAGATAGCTCCGAGACAAGCACTGATTCGGCTTAGGGAATTGCTCCAGGCAGAAGTCGAAGTTTTCTTCAATCCGAGCGCCCCGCTTGATCCATTGAAACTTGAAAAAATCAAGGATGTTCAGATGAATGTCCTAACCCAGTCCCAGACAAATCACGAAAAGTACAGGACTCAAAAAGCATCGGAATCGATCGCAGATTTTGGTGGAAAAGAAATAATTGTCTATTATTTTTCCCTGCTTCAACAGTTCTACGAATCCTGCGGGTTTCCGAAAGCGAAGACTCGATTCAGGGAGCTTTCTGCAGCCGATAGGGCATTCTACACGTCCTCTGCGTTTGATTTTGAGGTTAGTACTAGCCTGGGATGGCTCGAGCTAGTGGCGTGCAATTATCGAACAGACTATGATCTTCGGAATCATGCCAAGTATTCAAAGAAGGATTTTGAGTTCATGGATGGGGATCGCGGAAAGGTTTTGCCTCATGTCATTGAGCTCAGTCTAGGGGTGGACAGGAGCCTTTTCGCCCTCCTTGACCTGAGTTTCTACCACGAGCAAAACAGAGATGTGTTGAAAGTACTCCCGAACATTGCGCCTTATCTGGCGGCAGTATTCCCGCTAATTTCAAAGCCGGAATTTGAATCAAAATCCGAGGCTTTGTACGAAACTCTGAAGCAGGAGGAGTTCAACACATTTTACGATGATTCTGGTGCCATCGGCCGTAGATATCGTAGGATGGACGAGATAGGCACTCCTTTTTGCATAACTGTGGATCATCAGTCACTGGAGGACGATACGGCGACCTTGCGAGAGCGGGATTCTATGAGTCAGTACAGGCTGAAAATCTCGGAGATTCCGGAAAAACTTCGAACCTTAAGAGATAATTCGAAGCAAAACTAGGTATAGACCCACCGAGACAATTGCGCCCGCGAGAGTGGCAATCAGGTTCACTGCGTTGTTATCCAATAATCTCATTCCTCTTACTGAAACAGTTGGCTTATCATGGTGGTGCAAGCTTTCGGTCATGATGCCGCACACTTGGCATTTATTCTGACCCTGAACTGTTCCTCCTATCAGGCTATCGAAATTCGTTGCGATTATTGCACCGAATATTATGGAAATTGCCGCTGCAGATACCAATCGGAAATCTCCATTGATGATATCAAGAGATATACCAATTAGGGCGATACCTAAGGCCGAAGCGAAGCCTGCAAGTTCTCCCAGTATCGAAACTCCACCCGAAGTTCCGGGTTCTACGAATATTCTCAAATTTGAAATCAGCCTCGGTTTCGAGCTGCTTAGTAAACCGATTTCGGTTGCAACCGTATCGCTCATCGCAGCTGCCATTGAACCTAGAAAGGCGACCATGAAAATGTCCTTATGAGTAACAATCTCCGCAGCCGCCGCTAGACCAGCGATCAGTCCGTTTGCGAGCGTATTCGGCCATGATCTGGTTCCTCCTTTTTCTTGAGCGGACCCGAGTTTTTTCTTGTAATCATATCTGAATCTGGTAAGGACAGTAGAAATAGCAAAGAACGCTACAATCACCAATAACCAAGACAACCCACCGGCAAGAAATGTGATGAAGCAAATCAGCGCTCCCAGCAGTGCTCCTGAAACATCTATGGCTCGGGACCTGACCGCGACAACGGCAAGTAAGATTATCAGAACGGCGCCTGCAACTATCTGGAGGTCTGGTGGGAATCCTGGAAACGGTATTTAACTAATCACCGTTTGTCTTTTGGTTCCCCGAATTGCAGTGGGGGATGAACCGTCTTGGGGCTTGCCATCTCAGAGAGTTTTTGGATAAGTTCCTCTTCTTTCATACCCGAAAGACTCAGAATGATTCTTTCTTTTTCTGCGAGAGCTTTTCCTACTTGGTCGATCTCCTTCGGACCGTGCAAAACAACCATTCGCGGTTTCAGGTGAACGACCCGGATCGCGACCATCGGGGAACGGCCAAGACCTACTTTGGTAAACACAAGGAGTCTTTCGGTCGTTGCTCCATAGATTTTGTAAAAATCAAACCCGGAGAGGGCGTAAATCGTCTTTATCGAATCAAGTACCGTGTACCCGTATATTTCGGTGTCGAGCTTCTCGGCACCCGTAACTACCATCCCAGACAACAATTCAACAAGCCTGCCGGCTTTTACGGGCTCGCTGAATTCGCCGATAGACAATATTGCTGATCTGTCCTTGGGTTCGACCTCCTTGACGAGGAGTTTGTGGTGAGTCTGGTCTAATTTCACTAGTGCATTCACGTATCTCTTGATGAATCCAACGCCGGGAGAGGCCCTCCTGCCACTTTCGTAGTCACTCAGTACAGATGGTGACAAACCCATTTCGCGAGCCAGAATCGCCTGCTTGACGGCGATCCTCTCACGC
>DATNHH010000237.1:0-2553 GCA_035605055.1 Nitrososphaerales archaeon | reverse complement strand
CAGCTCCTACACCTTCAGCCATCGAGCCGGTTTCCTCGCCTTCCAGTTTGAGTGAAGCATCGACCGTTAGGACGTATTTCACGCCTACATCTTCTTGCAGCAATTTCTGAATGGCTGCACCCGGTTTACCTACGTTTCCTCCAGGCCCTTTAGCCTTTACAACGTATGCGATATGATTCTGATAGCTCAGTTTCGCAACCTTGGTGTCCCTGATTAGCTCAGTCCACGTCGAATTCACATCAACAGACTTTACCAGTTCAGAGGCAACAAGTGGTCCAAACCCGTCACCGATGATCTTTCCATTTGCAAATGCGTTCATTGCAGACGCGTACGCTTCGGCCGTTTCCATTATCTGCGGCATCAGCATCTGAAGCTGGACGACCGAATAGGCACCACCCTGTTTACTGCCAACGATGTAAAAATGTCTGACTATTTTGAACATGTTGTTGAGGCCGATTGTTATTTCCGCAACATTTGAGAGCGTTTGCACTTGGGACTCATCAGCTTTCGGCGCGATCTTTCGGATTTCACTCTTCAGGTTTTCATCGGCGGAGTCAAGGATATGTTCCATCTTGGGAACAATTCCAGTAGGGTCCATGCTGACCGGTGAAATCACGAAGCTGCCCAGAAGGCGATCTACGGATTGGTTAAGGAAAGCAGGATCTTGGTTTTCGCGGTACTTTTTCAAAGAATCGACAAGTCTGCCCAGAGCTTCATTCCGCATCCGATCCAGTTTAGCTATCTGATTTTTGATCCCCCGCTGCATGAATGATAGCTGGAATCGCTGTCCGTAAAGGAACAGCAGTACGAACGACCCGATGTAAAATACATTTAGAAGTGTTGTGATGGATGACAAATCAAATGCCATTTAACGATCACAAAGTACGTATTGGTCATCCAAGCATATAGGGATTACAGCTCAACCGTCTACTTTGGTTATTAGAAATGAAAACCGTGAGTAGAAAGACTGCGTTTCTCTAAATTCCATACAATAGGAAAAGGAAGACGCGCGATAGGAATCTTTTCGCCGGATTAACGCTTTTTTGCGGTCATTATGATGTCACCGTAGGCTCTCACGAAAAACTCTTGCGCACGTGACAAGGTCATTCGACCCTCCTTCGTAAGTTCGTAGATCGTCGTCCTTCCCTCCGTCCTAACTTCCACTTGGCCTTTGATCAGAAGTTCCTTGAGAGCCGGATAAATCGTCCCGGGGTTTGGCTTTTCTCCCTTCCTCTTTCCAATCTCCTCGGCAAGCTCCTGGCCGTACATAGGACGATCTGAGAGAAGCCATAAGATCATGAAGGAGAGCATTCCGCGCATGTCGCATCCAACATCCTTATGCTCGGTTTCGGTTTTTTTCATTCTTGGGAGCGGAAATACACTAGGTCGTAGTTGCTGTTAAAGCTATAGGCCCATTCCATCCGCACTTATCGCATCGACCGCTTGTTCATGAAAATCGGCAGATACTTTTCTGCAAGAAGCGAAAGCAACTCACCAGTGTGATCGCGAACGACGTGATTAAGAAACGAAACGGCGATTTCCGCCCTCAGGCTAGGATCAGAGTCGAATGCCTTGTCGGCAAGTTCGAGACATTTTTCACACTCGCTTATCGGTTCTACTTTGGAAAGCTTTCGCATTGCATCCAGCTGCTTTTCGAAAAGCTGGCTCACCTTTCCAAGTCTCTTCTCCTGATCCAGAGTCTCAAGTAGGTCAACTCTCTCTTCATGGGTGAACTCGGGAGAGTTGGCACACAGGTCGGCGAGGTTTCCCGGCGAATCAGTGTGTCGGAGCATGCTTATGATCTCGGTGGGAATCCCGGGAACTAGTTTTACAAACTCATCTATCTGACTTTGGACTTTCTTCATCAATGAAGCCGCCTCAGACGAGGCAGGCAAAGCCGGTTCGTCAGCCCTTTCAAACAAAACTCTCGGGTGACCAGAAGATTCAACGAGTTTCTTTATGTGAATCCGCCACATACCTTTCAATTCTAGACTGCTGCCATCTCCGGCAAGATCTGATCCTGAATGCCTAACTATCGCGAGCGTTCCGATTGTCCGGGCCTCGGTCTTCGTTGCTGGTATGAAGGCGAGAATCTGATGTTTGCTCATGGCCTCGTTAAGCGCTGAAAGATTTCTTTTTTCTTTAATGACAGTTATAATTTCCATACCGGGAAATAAAACAAGCTCGCTTGAGAGAATTGCAGGAACCTCGTAGTCCTTGGACTCTGAGATTCCTTCCGTTATTCTATTGTCGCTCATATCTTGTTCATCTAAATTTTGCAAAGCACTTGGACGAAAATTGGATTCTTGAAATGGTGATTAAAGAAAAGTAACGATATATTGATATCGGATGTCCAACCAGTAGCAATCCTTCAATCTCAATAATTGATCGATTTCAGCGGTTAGTTCTTGTTATGCCTCAGACTCGCGATCCAATAAAAGAGGAAAGGCACCGCGACAACCATCATGCCAAGTATAATCGTTAAGGCTTCGTAATTCAATCGTGCAGACCTGTCCAGAGCATTCTCAATGCGAGAATACTCTTGAGGCCGCT
>DATNHH010000236.1:0-4867 GCA_035605055.1 Nitrososphaerales archaeon | reverse complement strand
AACTTTTCCCATCTTCAAAATGGCATTTGGAAAATAATTCTTCTTTGACGAGTGCGCGCTCTCACCCCTCGTAGTTACCTTGAGCCAGACCATTCCGTTGTGCGCAATGTGGACTTCTCCCGGTATCGACTCTATGTAAACGCCATAATCAGCATCGTTCAGGAGTCCCGCCTTAACGAGCTCGTGTATACCTTTGTGCCCGCCAGATTCCTCGTCAGCCGCAGTCGCAACCGAGATAGTCCCTGAAAAAATCAGATCGAATTCGCTCAAGATTCTTGCTGCAACTATTGCGGATGCGACTCCCATCTTGCAATCCTGCGCGCCGCGCCCGACAATTTTTCCATCGACCAGTGTTGCCTCGAAGGGAGGAGAACTCCACTCAGATAGATTTCCTGCAGGGACGGTGTCCAAGTGGCCGTAGAAGATTATTCGCGGTCTTGATTTTCCTCCAAAGATTTTGTTTCCAACAACGCTCACCCGGTTTGGTTCAGGCTCGATCGCTTTCGTTGTAAAACCGATCCGAATCAGCTCTTTCTCCACAAGTTGCGCGAGCGGTTTCTCTCCTGGGGGAGCTGAGTTTACGCTCTCAGTTCTGATGATGCTCTGAAGCAATGAAACTGCATAGACTTCAAGCGCGTCAACCTTTTCGTAAATCCCGGGAAGATATTTTTCTATTTTATTTAGAGCAGCTTTTCCTTCCACCATCGACTCCGAATAGTCGCTCTTCCTCCATTTTCTGAACGGCTCATGTCCCTCTTCATCGATTTCGATAAGCCGTTTCGGATCAGCCATCGCTATCCCTCCCGAGAAGATAGTGCAGCTTCGACGGATTTCCCGATATCGCACTTGTGACCAAGTTTTCTAATCTCTGTTTCGATCGCAACGAGAGTAGCGACGACGTTCGAGGGAGTTGCCGCGTACCCGGAATGCCCAATCCGGAAAATCCTCCCCTTCAATTCCCGGTATCCACCACCGATCAATATGCCGTGATTTGCAAGGACAGCCTCGATTAGTTTTGAATCCGAAATGCCCTCCGGAAGGATTGCGGTGGTTAGGACGTCGGCTGCAGAATCGCGTCGAAGAGGATAGAGCTCGAGGCCCATACCTTCGGCCCCACTTCTCGCCATTTCAGCCGAGACGTGATGTCTCTTGAAGACGTTGTCCAGACCCTCTTCGAGAATTGCTTTGCAAGCTTCAGAAAGAGCATAAACGTCAGAGACAAGTGGCGTGTAGGGAAAGTACTTGCCCTTGAACCAGGTTTCTTTCATGTCAAGCAAGCTGAGGTACGAATTTCTCAAGGGGCGTTTCTTTTTGGAGATGCGGTCCCACGCATCCTGACTGACAGATACCTGTGTCAAACCGGGAGGGCAGGAGAGACAGTGCTGGCTCGTGCCGATACAAAGATCGACCGACCACTCGTCCGTCCTGAAGTCCTGACCGGCGAGAGAGGAAATTGCATCAACGGCGGTCGGAATCCCGCGTTTTTTCGACTCGCGACAGATTGCGCTGACGTCGTTCACAATGCTCGAAACAGTCTCGCAGTGAACTGCGATCAATAAGGCGGCATCACGGTTTGCATCAAGAGCTTCCTTCACGTTTTCCAGTCTAGTTTCTTTTCTGGAATCTTCTCCGACCAGTACTGGAATTCCCTCATGCGACTCGACAAGTTGTTTGAACCAGAAACCAAATACACCAGCGCTCGCGATGATCACTTTTTGCCCGGGCTCGATCATAGACGCGATCGAAGCTTCCACTCCAATTATTCCCTCGCCGTGAAGGACGACCATGTCGTTTCCGGTTTTCCAGATCCTCTGGAGATCTTCGAGCATCTCGCTGTACAGTTTTGTAAATTCTGGTCGCGAGTGATGGATCACCTTCATGCTTAACGCTCTCAGAACGCGCGGGGAAACTTCGACTGGTCCTGTCGTCATCATGAGACGTGGCGGTTCTTCTATCATTCTTTTCTACGCAAGCTTTCGAAGGATTATGAAGTTAACGAGACTCATAGAAACTTAAAAAACCGAGGATCATCCGAGATTCTTGTGAACGACATCTACACTTCTACTTCTTTCGGTTATTTGCTTCCTACACGCGGTCTCGTACTCAAGGGGGGCAAACCGGATTTTGGTACAATACTAAACCTTGCGCAGAAAGCAGAAAATTCCGGATTTAATGCTCTATGGGTGGGAGACAGCATACTTGCAAAGCCGCGGCTGGAACCGATGACGACGCTTGCCGCTATCGCGTCTGTTTGCAGGAAAGCGATGCTGGGAACTTCAGTTCTCTTGCCCGCTCTGAGACAGCCGGTTGTTCTCGCGCACGCGCTGAACACTTTGGATTTGATTTCATCAGGACGGTTGATACTTGGTGTTGGAAATGGCGGGCCTTTTGAAATTTACCAGAAAGAGTTTGCAAACTGTGGCGTTCCGATAAAACAGCGAGTTAGCAGAACCGACGAAACTGTCCAGGTTATGAAGATGCTCTGGAACAACGATCACGTATCTTTCTCTGGAAAAACCTGCACGCTGAACGACGTGACCTTGGAACCAAAACCGTTCACCTCGGGAGGACCGAAAGTTTTGATGTCTGCGGGCAACCCGATGACGGATGTTTCGATAAGAAGAGTTGCCAGGGTGTCAGACGGATGGATGACTGCGCAGATGACACCAAAGCAATACGAGGAGATCTGGGGCAAGATAAAGCAGGTCGAACCGGGAAAGAAACTGATAGCGTCTTTGTACATGACAATGAATCTGAGCAAGGATGGGCGTTCCGCGGTAAAGGAATCGACCGACTATCTCCAGAGTTACTACGGAGCTGCTGCGCATCTGGACACATGGGGCCCATTCGGAGATCCTGAAGCTGCTGTTGAAAGATTGAACGAGTTCTTGGACGCTGGCGTCACGATGTTTTCGATCAGGTTCAGTTCATTCGAGCAGGAAAAGCAGATTTCGCTTTTCACCGATAAAGTACTTCCAAATCTGAAGCATTAAGGGCCCCGAAAGATCCGTTCTGAGCTCTGTATTGCCAGAAGAGCTTGAAACGAGCTGTCCGAATTGAACAGAGGATTCTGCAACGTTTTGGATGGATTAAGTGTAAAATTCTCTTTGTAACAAACCGATGGGCATTTCAAGAATAAGAAATTCTAAGAGATTTCGGACACTTGTGTTGGTTGATATTTCCGAGTAATTGCCATTCATGAGAAATTAGATCAATTTGATTAGACCAATAATCTCCCCAGATCACTCCGGCGATAGTTTTGGGGAATAGTCTAGCCCTGATATTTCCGTTTTGGAGAATTTGTAATTCCACTTCGGGGGACTTGAGTATGTAGTGATTGCCTTGCATGAAAATCTGTTGTACCATAGTCTAGTATGACAAGATTATTCTACGAAAAGCTTGTCACGAAATAATGTTTCCGGTGAGGGATCCCTGATCGGAAGTACATTCCAGAGAGAAAGGCTAAATTCTCCTTTGATTTTTGACAAGCTCAAAGGATGTCAGCTCCTTCCTACTTTCAGCATAATACAATCTATTGCGGTGATTGCCGAGATGTTTTGCGTTTATTTCCGGAGAAATCAGTTGATCTGATTTATGCCGATCCGCCGTTTTTCACGAATGAACAGTATGAAGTAATCTGGAAAGATGGCTCTGAGGTTAGAGCATTCGAAGATCGATGGAAAGGTGGTATTGAGAATTATATTGGATGGATGAATGAAAGAGTTGAACAATGTTATCGAGTTTTGAAAGATACCGGTTCAATGTATCTTCATTGCGACCCTCATGCAAGCCACTATCTCAAAGTCGAGGTCATGGATAAGCTGTTTCAATCTAGCAATTTTCGGAATGAAATAATCTGGCAACGGACTCATGCACACGGTGGTGGTGAAACTGGATTCAGCCGTGTTCACGATAATATCTTGTTTTACTCAAAGTCCAAAGATTTTACTTTCAATAGACAGCATGTACCGTATTCGGAAAAGTATATTGAAAATTTCTTCAGATTCACAGAACCAGACGGGAGAAGATACAGACTAGTAATTACAACCGGATCGGGTGAGAGCAAAAACGACTACAAATGGAAAGGAAAAAACCCGACAAAAGGAAGGCACTGGGCATACGCGAAGGAGAAGATGGAAGAGCTTGATAAGAATGGATTGTTAGTCTATTCTAAGAACGGTATTCCAAATGTCAAGCAATATCTGGATGAAAAAGAAGGTACTTTGGTAACTGATATTTGGAATGATATTGAAGTAATTCACAGCCAGTCAAAAGAACGCTTAGGTTATCCTACCCAAAAACCAGAATCTTTGCTTGAAAGAATAGTAAAATCATCTTCGGATGCGATGGATATTGTACTCGATCCCTTTTGCGGTTGCGGTACAGCTATTGCAGTTGCTCATAGACAAGGGCGTAGATGGATAGGAATAGATGTATCGCCAACTGCCTGCAATCTTATGGCACAAAGGATGAGACGGTTAGGAGCCAAAGTACTCTTGATGGGAATGCCTTTGACCGAAGATGATCTTATGAAATTGCAACATTTTGATTTTCAAAATTGGGTGGTTCAAAGACTGCATGGAAGAGTTTCTAGCCGAAAATCGTCAGATATGGGGATTGATGGCTATACCTTCGAGGGTTATCCAATTCAAGTCAAACAATCCGAAAATGTAGGTCGGAATGCCGTTGACAACTTTGAAACTGCAATCAGAAGGAGTCAGTCAGATACTGGGATCATTGTCGCACTAAGCTTTGGCAGAGGCGCTCATGAAGAAGTTGCTAGAGCGAAAATTCACGAAGGATTAAGCATTCGATTGATGACGGCTAAAGAACTGGCTGATAACTCCGATTCTCAACAAACTAAATT
>DATNHH010000235.1:0-3542 GCA_035605055.1 Nitrososphaerales archaeon | reverse complement strand
CACATTCTGAACCAGAAAGTCCCTCATTACCATGACGTCCCATCCGATGCAAAAATCCTTGACACCCATCTGAAGATATTTCTCCGACTTCGCGAGGCTCGGGAGCTCGATTCTCGGGTGCTTGTCGTATTTCAGAGCCATCTTGATAGTGTTTTCTTGCGCCTCCACAACTTTTGGATTGCTAGTTTGGCCCCATACTCCGAGACTCATCGAAAAATCAGAAGGACCAAACTGGATCATATCAATGTCCATGTTGAGAACATCTTCCAAGTGATCGTAGAGGGACTTTTTCTCAATCATGATCGCAATGACAATGTCGTCGCAGTATTTCACAAATTCTTCGCTGCCGCCGTAGAAGTACTTGGCAGCCCTGTTCATCGCAGATCCATTTTTGCCCTTCGGCTCTGCTCTAATTATAGAAATTGCATCCTCGACGTCCTTCACCGATCTCAGATCGGCAAATAGTACGGATTGGAATCCGGAACCGATGGCCCTCTGGGCCACGAAGTATTTGGGTTCTGGATCGATTTTTATCATAGCTGGCATTTCATACAGATCAGCCGCCATAGCAAGATTGTCTAGAGAGTACAGATCATACGGAGCGTATTGGGCAGAAAGTTCAACATAATCTACGAGGCCGGTCGAGCCGATAACTTCCATCATCCCGGGCCATGTACTGTGAACATGAGTGGCAACTGTTGGCTTAGATTCTCTTAGCAAAGCTCTAAGCTTATTTTTTCTATAAACAGGCAAGCTTTTCTGAGATTCCTGATTTTTCGTGAGTATTTTAGGAAATAGTTGATCCCGAGATCACAAACTTACTGAGGGCCTTTTTGGATTGAAATCTGAAGCCTATGGAGAAGATACTAAAGATGTAATAGCAAGCTTTGGTTTAGCTATAGTTGAAGAGAGCAACGCTTGTCATCAATTTTGACCGGAAACAGTAGCTGGATATCGACTATAATCTATCTGGTGTTTGTCTTGTTGGCAGTTTTGGGAGTAGTTTATCTGGTCTATTGGGCAGCCCGATCTGGAACGAGACGAGCAATTCGCGAAGAACTGTCAAAAGAACCGAAAGCTGACAAAGTCTAGTCCCATATAGTTATGGGGAAACTACGAACGTTCTGTTTTGCTTCGATGACGTGAGGCCAAGAGTCCGCATACTCCTTGAAGTTAGTGAGGCAATTAGGAATGGAGGAGTAACCTTAGGTCCACCACGCTTCGCTCGGTGATTCGATTATCAACAGGCTTTTCAAAAACTCAACAGCTCTTCTCAGTCCTTCTTCGCGGGATAGAAAGGCATCCTCGTGTTCAATACTGACCACGTGATCATAGCCCACGAGCCGGAGGGCGCTCATGATATTCTTCCACACTATTGCATCGTGACCATAACCAACCGTCCTGAAGTACCAAGCTCTATCCTTCAATCCAGAGTAGCTTTTTGCATCTAGCACTCCATTGGTTACAATGTTTTGTGGGTCAAGCTGCGTGTCCTTCGCGTGAAAGTGATAGATGCTTCCAGCTAGTTTGCGAATGGCAACGCAAGGATCTATGCCCTGCCAAAACATGTGACTCGGATCGAAGTTTGCACCCACGACCTTTCCCGCGCTTTCGGTCAATTTGATCATCGTTTCAGGATTGTAAACCACAAAGCCCGGGTGCATCTCGACGCAGATCTTGTCAACCCCATTTTTCTCGGCAAACTCTGCTTCTTTTTGCCAGAAGGGAATTACTTTTTCCTTCCACTGCCAGTCGAGGATCTTCGGATAGTCTTCCGGCCACGCGCTGGTAACCCAGTTGGGGTACTTTGACGAATCCGAGTCCCCGGGACAGCCGGAAAAAACAACCATCCTTTCAACTCCAAGTTTTGAGGCGAGTAGGATTGTGTCTCTCTGCCCCTGTTTGTGAGCTTCGGAGATACTCGCGGATGGATGCAGAGGATTCCCGTGACAGCTAAGAGCGCTTATTATCAAATCATGATCTTGAATCTTTTTCTTGAATGCTGCAAGTTCATCGCTGTTCGCGAGTAAATGTCTGGCATCACAGTGCTTCGTACCGGGATAGTTGGCGCATGCGATTTCAATCGCATCCAGCCCCAGATCTTTGGAGGCGTCCAAGAACTCATCGAACGACTTGTGAAAATAAATTGGATTGAAAACTCCGAGCTTCATGTTGATAGGAAAACCAATTTTTCGAACTCTCTTGCAGATAAAAGCCTTCAACGAACATTCATCCACAAATCCAAGCTAAACTGAAAAATATGCGGGGTTGAATCCCCTTCTCAAGACAATGAAACAATCGAAAGGTAATACGCGTGAGAAAGCAACGCTTACAGGCTCTGAAGAGACGAAGAGAGATTCAAATTCTAAAAGAAGGAAGATAGGAACCGGGATGCTTGGCTACGCCTTCATGGGAAAGGCTCACACAAACGCATTCATCCAGTTTCCATTCATTTTTCCAGACTCGCCTATCCCCACGCTCGCTGCGATCGCAGGCAGATCTGAATCAGCGTTGAGAGAAGCTGCAAAGAATTTCGGCTACGAACGATATTACACCGATTGGCACGAGGTCCTGAAGGACGATCGTGTCGAAGTTGTTGATAACGGACTTCCAAACAACCTGCATGAAGAGCCCTGCATCGAAGCCGCTGAGCTGGGAAAGGATCTGATTTGCGAGAAACCACTCGGACGGAATGCAAAGGAATCCGAGAGGATGCTTCGTGCCGCAAGAAAAGCAGGAATAAAGCACATGGTCGGATACAACTACAGATTCATTCCCGCGATCAGACTGGCAAAACAACTGATTGACGATGGCTCAATCGGAAAGGTTCTCGAATTCAGGGCGGTGTACCTACAGGACTGGATTATGGACCCGAATTTTCCGCTAGTATGGCGGTTGAAAAAGTCCATCGCGGGTAGCGGAGTACTGGGAGACCTCGGGACCCACATCATCGACCTCGGAAGATTTCTCATAGGCGACATCGATTCAACGGTAGGGATGACCAAGACATTCATTCAGGAGAGACCTCTGCTCCAAAATAACTCCAATGAAAAAAAGAGGGGCAAAGTCGATGTGGATGATGCTTTCATAGCTCTGTTAAGGTTCAAGTCGGGAGTCATCGGCTCGGTTGAGGCATCCCGGTTCTGTGCAGGCAGGAAGAACTTTCAGAGGATAGAGATTCACGGGACGGAGGGCTCGCTTTCCTTCAATTTAGAAAGGTTGAACGAGCTAGATTACTACTCCAGCAAAGACGGGCAGGATAGAAGAGGGTTCAAGACTATCTCAGCCACAGAGCCAGTTCACGCATATGCAAAAAATTGGTGGCCTCCGGGGCACGTTCTGGGTTGGGAGCATCCCATGGTTCACGAGATGTATCATTTCTTTTCCGCAGTCGCAGAAGACAAAACGATAGAACCCTGGGGCGCGACGTTTTACGACGGACTAATGGCAGACAAGGTTACTGATGCAATTTCAAAATCGACGACTACTGAAAAATGGGAGGCTGTCACCTGAGATTAAATATTCCGAAATTTTGATAAATG
>DATNHH010000234.1:0-5626 GCA_035605055.1 Nitrososphaerales archaeon | reverse complement strand
TTCAACGACGCTCGGCTTTGGCCTCTGATGTCCTGTGGCAGATCCAGACCTTTCCAGCTACCCAGAGGTTGTCGAGTTTCAGGGAGTGGGCAACGTGTCGCTGCTTCAAATCCACCTTATCGCGTCAGCAGTTATAATTTTGGGAATTATTTTTGCAATTCTCGCCCCACCAGGTGGCTACGTTGCACTTGCATTTTTCATTCTTCTGGCAGTTGGATATGATCTGATCTTCATACGGAAATCGCAAAAGCCGGTTAGAATATCTCTCCACTTGAGGACCGACCCGGTTGAAGCTACATTTCGTGGTAATAGGATTGGCGAGATAAGATCCGGGACTCTCGTTTTAGAAATGGACGGTCGGAATGAACTTGGATACAGATCAGCACCCAAACGAAAAATTTCAGTCTGGACTTTCGATTCAGAGGATGATGCCAAGATAGCGGCAAAGAGACTTCTTGAGTATCTGCCGAAGGAATAAAGGATTCAAACCTTATAGTATGTGATAGAATTCCGAAAGGCAAGACAATCTTTGACCTATTCAATCGTTGCAAGAGATCCGAAAACCGGAGAGTTGGGCGTCGCGGTTCAATCACATTACTTTTCCGTTGGCTCGGTCGTGACTTGGGCAAGATCTGGCGTTGGCGCAATCGCAACTCAATCGATGGCAGAAATTAGTTATGGCCCTCTTGGACTGGATCTGATGGCGGCAGGGAAGACCGCTTCTGAGGCACTAAACTCGCTCCTGAAATCAGACAGCAGAGCAGATACGAGACAAGTTGGGATGGTCGATTCAAAAGGATTGGTCAGTGCCCACACAGGCTCAAGGTGTATAGATTATGCGGGACACGTGACTGGCGATGAATTCAGCTGCCAGGCGAATCTGATGTCTAATGATTCGATTTGGGGCGAAATGGAAAAGACGTACAAGAGATTACCTGACTTGGAGTTGTCTGAAAGACTTGTAGCAACTCTAGAAGCTGCAGAAGCTGCTGGGGGAGATGCCAGAGGGAAACAGTCCACCGCCCTGCTAGTTGTAAGTGCAAAGATTTTTCCAAACCCTTGGATGGGAAGGATAATGGAACTTAGGGTCGAGGATAATGAAGACCCGATCCCCGAGCTAAAAAGACTAGTCAGAATAAAGAGAGCTTATGAGTGGGTCGAAAAGGGGGATGATTTTCTCGCCCTAGGTAAAATCGAAGAATCGGAAAAAGCGTTCAAGAAAGCGGAAGTTCTGTCACCTGGAAATGAAGAAATAAGATTCTGGGTCGGAATTACTCTTCTTGGATCAGAGCCGAACAGAGAGGAAGGACTTAAGATCGTTAAAGAAATATTTTCACGAAATAAGAATTGGAAGAGTGTTACGAAGAGCCTTCTCGAAAAAGGCTACTTGACAAAAGATAATCCGGTCTCAAAACTGCTCTAATGTTCGTCATTTCGAGTCTACCGCGTCTACCTCTATTTCCACGAGCATTTCCTTCGACTGAAGCGCACTTACCTGAACCATTGTAGCAGCCGGACGAACATCGTGGAAATATTCATGGTGAGCTCTTGAAATCTCTCGGAACAATGAGATGTCAGTTACAAACATCCTCGTTCGTACAACATCATTCATGCTGGCGCCAGCCTGATTCAAGGCGGTCTCTATCTTTCTTAGAATGTATTTTGTCTGTAGATAGGCGTCGTTGCCTCCCTGAACTTTACCCTCCGAATCGGCTGCCACTGTTCCGGCAACGAAGATGAATTGACCTATTCGGACGGCTCGTGAATATCCAGCAACAGACTCCCACGGTGTCCCGCTCGAAATGTTTGTTCGCTGCATGTAGCTGGCGGTCTTCCTCATTGGGCACTTTTGTTTTTCGCTTTCGACCGGGGATGATTTCCATAAACACTCACGCTCAAAGTTTTAATTCTGTCAAAAGCGCTGAGTGTTTTGGTCACTGTGGCGAAAACCACCATTTACTTTGTCACCGATGTGCACGGCTCGGACAGATGCTTTCGAAAGTTCCTGAACGCAGGAAAATTCTACCAGGCGCAAGTTCTCATCCTCGGCGGGGACATAACTGGGAAAATGATCATTCCGATAATCAAGCAGAGCGATGGTATTTGGACGTCCCCTGGTTTCGGTCAAGAGATAAGAATGAAAACTGAAAAAGAGGTGGACGAGACTCTGAAGGCATTTCGAGACTCTGGGGCTTACCCTTACATGACTGAGAGGAAAGAGTACGAAGAGCTTCAAGCAAACCCTGAATCTGTGAAGAAACTATTTACCAAAATCATGACCGAAAACGTAAAACGATGGATGGATCTTGCCGAGGAGAGACTGAAGGGCACAGGGATAAAGTGTTACATCTCTCCAGGAAACGATGATGAATTCGAAATCGACACCGCTCTAAATTCCGCGACTTATGTTGTAAACCCCGAAGAGAAGCTTGTACTTGTCGACGGGGAGCATGAAATGATCACTCTCGGGTACGCAAACCACACCCCCTGGAATAGTCCGCGGGAGGCGGATGAAGAAGTTTTGGAAAAGAAGATTGAGGCTATGGCGTCGCAAGTGAATAACATGAAAACCACTATCTTCAATCTCCACGTTCCTCCTATCAACACGATTCTGGATCAAGCTCCAAAGCTGGATGCTACCCTAAAACCTGTAACTTCGGGCGGGCAGTTGCAGATGACTTCTGCGGGAAGTGTAGCCACCCGAAAAATGATAGAGAAGTATCAGCCATTGGTCGGAATGCACGGGCACATCCATGAATCCAAGGGAGCGGTAAAGATCGGAAAGACCATGTGCTTTAACCCTGGAAGCGAGTACGGTTCTGGAATCCTGAAGGGATTGCTATGTCAGCTTGAAGGAGAAAAGATCAAGTCCCATTTGCTGGTATCGGGCTAAAAAATTGTTGGCTTAAAGACTCCTAAAGAGTAATGGGATTCGTTGTCGAACAATAGCAGATATCATTTTTTGTCGGAAGATGAAGCGAAGTTTTTTCAGGCGTTCTGCGCGCTAGTGATTCCGACCGGTAAGCAACCGGATTCCGATCCGGGCGCCACCGAAGTGGGCTCGATTAATTATGTTGATTCGACCCTTTTCGATTTCCCGAAAGAGGTTCAAGACTATTTTCGTGGGGTCATAATCCAAGTTGACGGAAAATCCCGGGAAAAGTTTAGTCGTGATTTCTGTGAAATCAGTGATTTCGACAAGGATCTCGTCCTGAAAAGTCTCTTTCTAGATCCTAGAACCAGAGAAGGAGTTTTTGATCTGAGATCCATCGCGCTTGAAGGATTTTACTCCGACTACCATGATCCATGGTACCGTGGAGTTACTCCTTGGAAACTGCTTAGATTCGAGGGCAAGAGAATCTCGGATTTGAAAAAAGATTGGACATTTCTAAAAGTCTGGAAAGACCATGAACCTGGAAGAATGAATAGTGAAGATGCCTAACGAGTACGACGCCATAATAATCGGATCTGGAGCCGGAGGCGCTCCGGTTGCATGGCAGCTTGCACAGGCAGGCAAGAAAGTTGCAATTATCGAGGCCGGCGGATTTTACACCGCTAATGATTTCGACCGTTTTGAACTTATGGCTCTTAGGAAACTCTGGGCGAAGCCGAGATGGACTCAAAACTACGAATTGGGACTTGACGGAGAAATTGCTCTTGGAATGGGAAGATGTGTTGGAGGATCGACAACGATATTCACCGCTGTTGCCCACAGAGCACCAGATTTCAATTTCCTGGAGTGGCACGAGGCGACGGGACTGACAAACGAATCAGGCGAGAAATTTTCTTCCACTGATCTTGCTCCCTACTACGATCAGGTCGAGCGAGACACGAGCGTTAGAAAGTACACTGAGTGGGACGATGGAATGAAATTAATTGATGAAGGCTTCCAGAGGTTGGGGCATCCATTCCACCCAGTTGACGCATACATCACTCCCCAATGCGACAAATCGGGCTGCCTTTTCGGTTGTCCAACCGAAGCTAAGAGGGGAACTATGCTTTCTTACATCGTGCCAGCTATCTTTCTTGGTGCTGAGGTTTTCTACAATTCGACCGTTACCAAAATATTGTTTTCGAAGTCCGAATCAGTGGGTAAACTTCCTTTCATAGAAGGAGTCGAACTCGTCAGAGAGAACGGGGAGATGAAGAGGATTTCTTCCAAAATCGTTATTGTTGCTGCAGGTGCCCTAAACACGCCGGGCCTTCTCATGGATTCGAAAATAAGTGAAATTGCGGAAGATTCCCCAAGCGTACTTCAGATTGGAAAGAATTTCGGAGCAAATACCGCTGCTTGCATTTTTGGCAAATTCGATCGAGTTTTGAACAACTGGATAATGCATCCACTTTCTGGACAGATGGAGGAGTTCGCCCAGAAAGAGAAAGGAGGTTTCCTCTTGGAAGCCTCCGAGATTATGGAGGGGCCTCTGGCTTTCTCAGAAGTCATGGTAGATGAAGACCAAATTCCTCTATGGGGACGAAAGCAAAAAGAGATTATGGAAAACTACAGGTATTTTGCGGGTATTTTCATCAACATTCACGATGAGAACGATGGCAGGATATTTCGTGATCCCGAAACAAATCACGAAAAAATCTACAAGCCGGTAACATCCAAGGACAAGTCGAGGTTCCGCGCAGCGAAATCTATGTGCAGGGACGGCCTTTACGAAGCGGGTGCAACAGAGACCGTCGATTCGATATATCTCAGTCACCACGTCCAGGGGTCATGCAGAATGGGTGACGATAGTAAGAGGAGCGCAGTCAACTCAAATTGCCGATCGCACGATGTTGACGGATTGTATATCATGGATGGCAGCGTAATACCTTCGGTAATTGATGCGAATCCGTCCCTCACCATTATGGCGTTATCGCGCCGTCTGGGGAATCACTTGCTTACTGCAGTACTGAAATAGCGCCTCTGTGGGAATTGGGATTTTATATGAGTAATGACCCAAGTAAGAAAATCATTCTTACTACCAGGGAGCTATCATCAAGTTTGCACGATAAGCTCTCAAGTTCAGTCGAAGGAAACTTTGAGATAAAATCACCTCCCACTCTTTTGGATGAGGATTTTCCGAACGTCGAAATATTGTTGTTGGATACCGTTCTCCAAAGCGACCTAGAGTGGCTTTCTCCAGACAATCTCAAGAAATTTTCGAATTTGAAGTTGATACAGTCAACTCGAGCTGGGGTCGACGTCATCAAGTTTGAAGAGATACCCTCTCGGGTTCTTGTTTGCGGAAATGTTGGCGCCTACGGCGAACAAATTGCTGAACATGTCTTCGGCATGATTCTTTATTTTGCTCGGAACATCGGTTCGTCAACCAAGTTACTTTCGCAAGGTATTTGGCAAATTCCAGAATCGATTTTTCTTAAAGGAAAGACAATTCTCGTCCTCGGTGCGGGTGGGATAGGTGAACCCGTAGCTAAACTGGCCACAAGCTTTGGAATGAGGACTCTTGGCGTGAATACCAGTGGCAAGTCAGTGCCCGACTTCGATCAGGTAGTAAGTCTAGACAGATTCGAAGGATTGGCCAAGGAAGCTGATGTAGTAGTAGTCGCAGTACCTCTAACTGTCGGTACCTTTCACTTGATAAACGAAAAAGAGCTGTCAAGAATGAAGTCAAAG
>DATNHH010000233.1:0-12575 GCA_035605055.1 Nitrososphaerales archaeon | reverse complement strand
GCGCAGGATTGCAAGATGGGAGTCGCATCCGCAATAGTTGCAGCAAGGGTATTGAGCGAATTCGATCCGATTTTTTCCGGGACTATCTCGATAGCGACCGCGGCCGACGAGGAATCCGGCGGGCACAAAGGCATACACGAGCTCGTCAAAGCGGGACTGCTGAATGATGCCGATTACGGAGTCTACATCGAGTCGATACCGGGCGAAGTCCACATCGCGCACAACGGAATGGTCTGGCTCAAGGTAACTACGAGAGGCGAGAGCGCACACTCTTCAAAGAGGAATTATTTTCCAAATGCGATTTTGAAGATGGGAAAAGTTGCAGAGGCTCTCGACGAGCTGGTATTTACCGGATGGCAACCGCACCCTCTGGTTCCGGGTGGGCCGTACATCAGCGTCAACAAAATCCAGGGAGGAACAAAGGAAAACATGATCCCTGATGAATGTTCGATCATATGCGACATTCGCACGATGCCGGCGCAGACCCTGAAATCAGTCCTCGGTGACGTTGAGCACACTCTTGACAGACTTCGAGGCGAAGATCCAAAACTGAGTGTCGAAACAGAAGTTCTGACCTATGGTCGCTCCGGTGAAATTCCGCCATCTGACCCCGCGGTTGTTTTCACTCAACTTGCCGCGGAGAAAGTACTGGGAACAATGCCAAAGGCGGTGGGAGTCGCGGCGCTTACCGATCAAAGATGGGCGCTGTATGACGCCGGAGTCCCCATGGTGATCTATTCTTGCGGAACTCCCACATGGCACATGCCGAACGAACACATATTCGTCAAGGATTACCTGAACACCATCAAGATACTTTGCACGGTTGCTTTGATGTTTCTACGAATCGGATGATCGCTTGAACTTTCTCCAGCGCCGCATCGTCAATTCCGTGATCGTGTTTCTCGTGGTGCTCAATCTGGATTTTTTCCTTCCAAGGCTCGCGCCTGGGAATGCGGCAGAAATACTCGCGGCAGGAAGCAAGGTCCCGCAGCAGGCGATAATTCTTCTCGAGCAGCGCTTCGGATTATTGAAGCCATTGTACATTCAGTACGAGCTCTATCTCAAGGGAATCTTCTCGTGGCCGCCGGACTTTGGAATCTCGTACGGATATTATCCGGATACGGTGACCCACCTGTTCGAGGTCAGGATCGGATGGAGCATGATTTTACTTCTCTCCAGCCTGGCTTTCGGGATAGTCCTTGCCTATGCGGTTGCGGCCGCAAGTGCTCTAAAGCGAGGAGGCAGACTAGAAGCTGCTGCGTTGAATATCTCGGTTTTGATCAACTCGACCCCGATCTTCTGGAGCGCGATGGGCCTTCTGTGGATCTTTTCTATCTGGCTAGGCATATTCCCGCTCTACGGAAACGTGGACTTTGGCGTGTCCGGTGCAGGTTACGTAGAATCCGTCGCAGAGCATGCGTTGTTGCCTGTGATCGCTCTGGGGCTCTCGATTTTTGGGGAAAGCTATCTGTTGCTCAGGGGCTCGACCCTCGAATCGCTGAAGAGTGATTACGTTTTCGCGGCGAAATCGCGAGGATTGTACGCTCGATTGATATCAACGAAATACGTTTTGAAAAATTCCATGCTCCCGCTGATCTCCGTAATGTCTTTTTCACTCGCGAGTCTCGTGAGTCGACTGGTGCTCGTGGAGGCGGTGTTCGGTTATCCCGGTATTGGGGATCTGATCATAGATGCCGTCAGGTTGCACGACTTCCCGGTCATCGAAGGCAGTTTATTTTACCTGACTGTCTTTGTTATCATCGGCGGTTTGATCGGTGATTTCATTCTAGTCAGGCTGGACCCCCGGCTGAAATTGTAGGCGAAGGCAGATGCAAGTCCAGACAAGACCCCAGCAAAAATCAAAGTTGAGGGATGCTATTCACTGGTTCCGCGTTCGATTCTTCCGGACAAGATCTGCAAAGGTCGGGTGGGTTCTCATTCTATCGATTTTGATTCTCGTCCTCATCGGTCCTTTCTTCGAGCCATATTCACCAACTGCCACAGCGGGTGCTTATGACAGCCCTCCAAGTCTGAGCCACCCTTTTGGTACAGACTATCTTGGGCACGATCTTTTGAGTCAGGTAATTTATGGCGCATACCCATCGCTGCTTGTCGGCCTGGTCGCGGCACTTGGAGCCACTCTGTTTGGCTTTGTCGTAGGTGTGCTCGGCGGATATTACAAAAGGCTGGAATGGGTTTTGTCTGCATCAACAGACGCCATCTTGAGCATCCCGTCTCTTCCGCTGCTAATTTTGATCGGGATAATATTCGTCGTAACAAATCAATTGATCATCGGCGGTCTGATGCTCGTCCTCTGGGCTCCGGCGGCCAGGGCAGTAAGATCTCAAGTTGCCTCGATCAAGAAACTCCCATATGTCGATGCCGCGCGCACTAGCGGCTACAGTGATTGGAGGATTATCTGGCAGGTAATAGTCCCGAAGGTCGGCTCGATTGCGATGGCCTACTTCGTTTTACTCGTGTCGGTCTCAATAGTCCTTGCAACGGCCCTGGAATTCATTGGTGTAGGAAATCCGCAGATCGTCAGCTGGGGGAGCATTCTCTACTTTGCGCAGCAATATGGATTTTTCGCGGGAGACTGGTGGTGGGTGCTCGCCCCAGGTCTTGCAATCACTGTCGTCGCAACCGGGTTCGCGTTGATTGGGTTTTCCTTTGAAGAAATTCTAAACCCGAGACTGAGGACTTGATCTGGTGCCTGGATTTCTCAACATTTCCAACCTGACGGTCGAGTACAGATCAGATTCTCGATCCAATATGGCGCTGGACAAGACTGTCCTTGAGATTCCGGAATCTGGCTACACACTGGGGCTTGTTGGCGAATCAGGTAGCGGAAAGACAACTCTCGGGTTGAGCATATTGAGGTTGATCGAGTCGCCCGGCAGGATTGTCAGCGGCCAGATCGAGTTTCAAGAACGTGACGTTCTCAAGATGAGCAACAACGAAATCCGCGAGTACAGGTGGAGGGATGTTGCAATGGTCTATCAGTCTGCGATGAACTCGCTAAATCCCTTATCTCGCGTCGTAGATCCGATTACTGAAGTGCTCAGGGTACATTCAGGTATATCAAAACAGGAAGCGTGGTCGAAAGCTTCGAGCCTTCTCTCCGAAGTGGGTATAGATCCGGTCAGGGCAAGAGATTATCCGCACGAGTTCAGCGGAGGGATGAGGCAGAGGGTAGTCATCGCGCTGGCTCTCGCGCTCTCTCCCAAACTATTGATCGCGGACGAGCCAACCTCCGCGCTAGATGTGGTAGTGCAAAAACAGATTCTTGCGTTGCTGAGGCGCGAGGTCAGCCAGAAGAAACTTTCTCTTTTATTCATCACGCACGATATCTCGATACTGACAGATGTCGTGGAGCATGTCGCGGTAATGTACGCAGGAGAAGTAGTCGAGATCGGCCCGGTCGACGAGGTACTTTTTGAGCCGCTGCACCCGTACACGGAAATGCTGCTCGGCTCGCTACTCACTGTTGATTCTGATGAGAAGAGTCTAGATGCTGCAAGGGGGCTGAGGGAACCCGTCACCGAGATTCGTCCCGACAATAATTACTGCAAGTATGTCGGCACCTGCAAGTATGCTTTCGATAGATGTAGGAAAGAGCGGCCGATTCTATTGGAAACGACGGGAGGGAGGAAGGTTTCTTGTCACAAGTACAACTAGATGAAGAAAAAAATCGTGGAGTGCCCTTGATTCGGATCTCTGATCTTTCGGTCACGTTCAGGAAATCCTGGAACATCCTGCGAAACCGGGAAGTGAACTACGAGATCAAGGCGGTCGATCGAGTCTCATTCGACATTTTCGAATCAGAGATTGTTTCGCTCGTCGGAGAGAGCGGATCAGGAAAAACGACGGTTGCGCGCTGCCTTCTTGGACTCGTGCCTGTTACCGGTGGATCGATCAAATTCAAAGATGTGGAAGTCACCAATCTGAAGGGCGGCTCTCTACACAATTATTGGACGAGCGTTCAGATGATCTATCAGGACCCGTTCGAATCGCTCGACCCAGGGCAGACTGTCCACTCTATCATCTCCGCCCCAATTAGAAATCTTACCGGAGAGAGGAATCCCGAAGTTGTCCAGAGCAGAGTCGTCGAATTACTTCAGGAGATGGACATGGAACCTGAAGAAGTAATGTGGAAGTATCCTCACCAGCTAAGCGGTGGGCAGCGGCAGAGGGTGAACATCGCCCGAGCCCTCGCTGCAAATCCGTCACTTCTGATCGCGGATGAGCCAATTACAATGCTTGACGCCGCGCAAAGACTAAACATACTCGCGCTCCTGAAGAAACTGCAGAGAAACAGAAAGCTCAGCATCCTTTTGATTACCCACGATCTGGCGAGTGCGAAGGTGATGAGTCAGCGAACGCTAGTGATGTATCTCGGAAAACTTGTCGAGAACGGCCGGACGAAGAATATCATGACAAAACCGCACCACCCGTACGTCGAGCTGATCCTGGATTCAACTCCAAGACTCGCGAGGAGCAACGACCGGAAGAAGGAGTTCAAATTAACCTGGATAGAGCAGAGTGAGAAAGTTAGGCAGGGGTGTGTTTTTCAACCGCGATGCAAGTACGCAACTGAAATCTGCAAAACTGTTGAACCTGAACTCGTGGAAAGGTCGAATGGGGATTTTGCGGCATGCCACAATCCTCTGAATGTTTGAGTCTGAGATTTTCAGGTGCGTGCAAAATACCTGCGTACCTCAATGATTTTCGGAAATGCCGATAAACTAGTATGCTCTAACTGAAAATCTCAAATTAAGCTGTTATCGGCCAACAGAGCATGAAACGAGCTCTTCGGTACGCAGAATTGCATCCCCTTGCAGAAAAAGGCCGACAGGTTTCGACACGGCTAGAAACAGCTGTAATGGATCCGCCTAACGAATGAGTATCCCGCCTGATCTTCATTCTATGTTCCAACTCTCTACTTCCTGATGAACACCATCGGGCATGTGTCGCACGATCCAAGTAGAGGTTCACCTGATCTTATGCGGAAGATTAGTCGCGTAATCTCGGTCTGGAGAGAAATGAAAAGACGTTCCCTTTCAGTTGAATGTCTTTCTCGTTCTAGGTCATTCACTAGATCTTCAATTTTGCCGTAATGAGCAAGATGTTTTCGAGCACTTTGAACCTCAGTTTGGCTTACAGTTTCGTTTCCGAGGTGGAGCGAGACTCTTGATTGATCGGTGTTACCACGAATCAGCAAATCTTGAAGGAAAGTCTCTGTCAGACGTCCAATTGCTGGAATCAACTGTTCGGAATGCTTTTGTTTCAATTTGTATTCGTTGAGATTCTCAAAGCAGTTGTTGTAAAAATACCAACAAATATTTCCTCTGTCTCGTTCTTTACTGACCAGTTCAAGTGCTTCGAGATCTTCTACATAGCGCTCGATCCACTTACGAGCAGCCTCTGACGTGGACTGCGCGATTTCACAATAAATCTTAATGAGTTCTTCCTTTGACCTGCACCCTTGTTTGAGCTTCGCAATGATCCTTCGTTGAACCCTTAACCGAACTTTTTTCACCAGACCTCTCTCGGACAAATTGCGTCCCTTTTTACAGAATCATTCATTTCATCGGACACTATTATATACATATCGTGGTTTAGTAATTTGTCAGTACTCAAAGCGATTAAGATTTCTGATTTGGTCGATATGCCACTGACCATCAGAAGCAATCCTCAGGTTTCGCCTAAATTCACCCAGAACATAAAAGATAATGGTATTCTAAGCCCGCCGATCGTTCGTCCAAGATCCAATGGCAAATTCGAAATTGTATATGGTCATAGAAGAATTGTCGGGGCTAGAGAGGCAGGTCTTGACTACATAGATTGTCTCGTAAGAACCAACCTTGGGGATCGTGAAGCCTATAAGTTAGCCCTCAGCGAAAACATGTACCTCCCACCCAATCCGATGGATCTTTCGGATTTCTTGTTGAAATTCCAGGCGGAGTATGACTTGACGCAGCGGGAGACCGCAATTGACGCGGGTCTCACGGAGGAGCAACTCTGCAATCTTTTCAGGGTTCATCGTGACGAGGTCCTTAGAGATTTAGTCCGGAACGGCGATCTCGACCTACACCCCGCATTGGATCTCCTAACTTTGAGATCAAAGCTACCCGAAAAAATGACTATGGAAGAATGGCGATCTTTCGTTAACGAAAGATCCCTCAGGAAAACCCTCGATATCCGAAGACTCGCCCATTCGCTGAATACGCAAAAGCCTTTGAGTCTTGATGAGAAATGCTTCTGCTGCGGCGGGACTGAGGATCTCAAAAACAAGAAAGTAAGACTATGTCGAAAGCATTACGGAGGCCCGGACAGTTCGAAGACAGGTTCTTCATCCAATTAGATACAATTGGATTAAGATTTCATGCCGGGATCTAAGAATAAATTATTTCGTACCTAGTTCTCGGATCGCATTCTATATGCGTCCACTTAAGTAATGAGCCTCCAGTTTTCAGCCTGTTCCATATTTCTTCTGTCAAATACATAGGATCCCCACATACGGGACAGGAGAATGAAAAATAATTCGTCAATCGTCCGAGCTCTGCTTCAGCAGATTCCGCGCTCGACTTGTAATCTTGCCGTTCTTCCAAGATTTTCTGAAAGCAAGACTTCAAACTCTTGAGGTCATAGAAAGAAGAACCCAGCGGCAAGATCGAGTTGATCTCTCTCCTTTCAGCAGCCGATAGGATCATGTTTCCAACAAATTCGTCGTACTTATCAGAATAAATTTTTGCTAAATCCGGAGAAATCCGTAGCTGGATGACTAGGTCGCTAAGATTACTTCCTTGCCGTCGAAGGCTGAATACTTC
This sequence comes from Nitrososphaerales archaeon, assembly GCA_035605055.1. Classification (GTDB taxonomy): domain Archaea; phylum Thermoproteota; class Nitrososphaeria; order Nitrososphaerales; family CADDZS01; genus DATLTL01. The sequence continues at coordinate 5,745 of DATNHH010000233.1, read as the reverse complement.
CGAGGCAATCTCACCCTCGCTCTTTCTAGGAACCTCAAGGGGCACACTAGTTGATTTAACGGGAATAGATTCCGTTCTAGATCCTGAGGTCCCATTTTTTCCAATATGATCTTCCCGGGACGGAACACCTGCCAGAGTGCAAATTTCTCCAATGCCGCCTGGAAATAGTAAGTAAAGGGCATCGTTGCTTATTTTGAATTGTGCTGTAATCCTACGAATTGGAGGGGGAACCCCTTCTGTCTTGTATACTCTCTGGGTGTACTCCAATATCTCATCTTTCATCGCAGAAGACATTTAGGCATAAATAAGATCTCCCGCCCAATAAACTTTTTTTGCTATTCAAATCTCTTTCGCGAATGATTCTACGTTAGGGCAAACGAAAATAGATTCAGTTGAAGATAATGTTTCTGGTTGATTCTGTGTACTTCTGTTCAGAGGACTGCGGAAATGAAGATAGCATGGTTTCCGTTTTGTAAGGCTCCACGTTCTATTTGGTTCAGTTCTTAGTGTTCTGACAAAGGATGTTCTACCAGAACCAGGACGGCTTCCAAATTCAGATTTGCAGAACCTAAGAACACAAAGAACGGAGAATGAAGAAGAACGTTCCGTAGCCCACGTTTCTTTCGAGTGAGGGTCCATTCCAGACAAGCTGTCTGCCTCTCCAGACAACAGACGTTATCCCAGACCTCGAATCTGACGAGTTCCTTGAATCAAAGCATATGTTAACGACTCCTTATGTCGACTCGACTACGAGACCATCTAATAGTATACGGGGTAAACGGGGAAGGGTAATCAGCCGATTGAGAGCGAGGTCGCCCTCACGCAACAGTGCGGAGATACCCATCTTGTTTGTACTTTCGAAAGCTCCCGATATGGGAGTGCAGACATGGGTAGTGCTCCAAGAAGTTAGGGATGCCAAGTGGTTTGGCAAACTCGATAACGATGATCGAGCCGCTCTATATTCGCGATCGAAGAGGAAAATCACGGACAGCGTAATCAAGTGGTCGAAGAAAAATCTAGTGGCGAAGGGTGAGATCTTTCCAGCGGGTGAGGGATGCGAGGTAGGCGTGTGGAAGGCGACACCTATTGGATTGAATCGAGTGAAGGAGGAGATAGGTAGCTGGAGCCCCAGCTACTCGTACCATGATGCTATTATTATTGAAGAAGAAAAGTGACTTGAGACAATCGCACCCAGCTAAACAAAGCAGTACGGCAATGCGCGCATGCAATGCATTATTTTCCTGGAGTGTAACAGCATAATGGTACCTCAACCCAGGTGGACCGTCCCCGTTAATATTCGATCCCAGGACAAACAGATTTTGGACATGGCTCTTAAGATCGCAGAATCCGATCGTACCGATCTTACTACCGTGTTCCGAAGGGCTTTGACAGAGTATGTGAGAACAAGGCTTGGAACGCCGGCTGAGAGCAGATCTACTAGAATTGATGAATATGTCGATTCATCCTTCAGATTACATTCAAAGCTTCTAACTCCAGAAGACCTCAAACGATGGACTGATTCAGATGTGCTAACCCTTGCGAAGCAGATCAGGTCACGTAAACAAGAATTAGATTTTGAATTGAGAAGGAGAGGCTATTATTTTCAGTGGTAGATAGCCAAAACAACCTGATTTCTAGATAATGTTGAGAATGGTGAATCTACTTACGCATCGGCGAATATTGACCACTTCTTCTCACTCTAATACGATCAATTCTCAGACCCCACTGTCATAGTTACTCAGGGGTTTCATCCTTATTGGATTTACAAAGCCTACAAAGTCGCAATCAGTTGGCTACAATGAAAACACATCTGGATCATTGCGAACCTCAGCCCAATCTAAAGAGACTTCCGCGTACAAACTTACGATTAGAAACGATCAAATATAATATGTGGCTCCGCCGACCAGCCCACCAAGATCCTGTATTTGTTGCTAGGAGAAAGGTAGCGGCACCCTCAAGCGCTCTTGAGAGAATTGATTTCATTGCTTCACGGAATCAGTATTTCATATTCTCTAAAGACAGTAATTGATCGTACGCCTTCAACGTGAGGAATTCTGCAAATGAGTCTGATGTGATTAATTCTTCAAATAGCGTCTTCGCGCGAGCAAAGTGTCCAGAATTGTATCTGTCGTCCCCGAGCTGCTTTCGAATTTTTTCAAGCTCTTCTTGAACGATGTCAAGGCAGAGCTGTGAAGTCACCATTCGGCCATCGGTCAGCTTCGAGCCATGTCTGATCCACTGCCATAACTGTGCCCTGCAGATTTCAGCTGTCGCGGCATCCTCCATCAGGTTATTGATCGGAACACTCCCCTTCCCCCCGAGCCACGCTTCAATGTACTGAATCCCGACCGACACATTCGTCCGCAAGCCATTTTCGGTTATCGTGCCTTTGTGAACTTTGAGCAGATCGGCTGGAGTAACGTTGACATCGGTTCGCAGATTGGAAAGCTGGTTTGGCCCCTTCATCTCTTTGTCAAACACTTCCTTCGCCAGCATGACGAGCCCCGGATGCGCGACCCACGTACCGTCGTGTCCAGCCCTCACCTCTCTCTCCTTGTCCTTCCTGACATTTTCAAAAGCAGTCTGGTTAGCCTTGTCGTCGTTTTTCACAGGGATGAATGCAGACATTCCCCCGATGGCACTCGCTCCCCTTCTATGGCACGTCTTTATCAGGAGCGCGACGTAGGCTGCGAGAAAATCCTTGTCCATGGTCACCTGGGATCGTTCCGGAAACACGAGTGAAGGATCGCTCCTGAACTTTTTGATGAAACTGAAAATGTAATCCCATCTTCCACAGTTTAGCCCGACGATGTGATCTTTCAGGACGTAGAGGATTTCGTCCATTTCAAAAGCTGCAACGATTGTCTCGATCAACACCGTTACTTTGATCGTGCCGTGGGGCAATCCGAGCTCGCTTTCCGCAAAATCAAACACGTCGTTCCACAATTTGGCTTCAAGATGGCTCTCGAGCTTAGGGAGGTAGTAGTACGGCCCGCTCCCCCTTGCCAAAAGCTCCTGAGCATTATGGAACAGAAATAATGCAAAGTCAAAAATTGATGCCGAGATCGGCTCGCCGTCCAGTTCGACGTGTTTTTCCAGCAGGTGCCAGCCCCTTGGTCTCACGATGAGGGTGGAAATCTTTTCGTTGAGCTTGTAGTCTTTGCCTTCGGGACTTTTGAACGCGATCTTTCTCCCGATTGCGTCGCTCAGATTAATCTGTCCCTGAATCGTATTTTCCCACGTGGGAGACTGCGCGTCCTCGAAATCTGCCATGTACACATTCGCTCCCGAATTGTACGCGTTTATCACCATCTTTGTATCACCGGAAGGTCCCGTGATTTCGACCCGTCTATCCAAGAGGTCGTTTGGAATCGGACTTGTCCTCCACTCTGATTTCCGGATATCTTCGGTCTCAGATAAGAAGTTAGGTCGTTCGCCCTGATCAAATTTTGCCTGTCGCTCCTTCCTGAGTCGAAGCAATCTTTCCCGCTCGCTGGAAAACTTTCGCTGAATTTTCTCTACGAATTCCAGAGGTTCGTTCGAGAGGATAAGAGAAAAATTAGGTAGGTCGGTTCTCTCCTTTACCTGCAACTTCTGGTTTGTCATAACTAGACGCTACTCTTTTTCTAACACGGTCGCCGCAGAATATGCGATCATTTCATCTTGCTCTGATGTCGCACCACTGACTCCAATCGCGCCTACAAATTCTCCTTCTTTCTTCAACGGCACACCACCTCTTCCGAACAACAGAGAACCCGAGGTCATTGACGAAATGCCAGACCAGAATGCAGAATTCTGCTGGACTCTTTGCTCGAATTCGGAGGTCGGTCTCATGAATACCGCCGCGGCTGAGGCTTTCCCCATCGCAATCTTTGGAGAAAGCGAGACAGCTCCACGCATTCTTTCAATGATGATTAGATCTCCGTGAACATCGACCACTGCGATCGAGACTTTTACTCCTAGCTCGGTTGCTTTCTTAATTCCTGCATCGATAAACCGTCTGTTCAATTCAAAGAGATTTGTCATGATAATCCCCGTTTTTGGTCTTTCATATCAACCCTTTGCAAACGTCTGATTTTGGAATGGCAGAATAGTTTAGTCATTGTTCGTGAGGGTGTTCATGATTACCGACCTCACCGAATCTTCATCGACATTCACAGCTATCTTAGTATTAGCATGCTTAGCCTCATTGGAGAACTTTGACACTGTTCTCCCGCGAGTTTTTTTACCGGTCGTATCCACGCGAATCTCCGCCATACGGAAGTGGAAGAGGTCTGGTCTGATCATCGCAACCAGTGCCGTCGAGTCATGCATGTAACCTCCGAAGAATCCATCTAACTTACGTTGGAACTCGAAATAAAATTCCAACATCTTTGCAACTTTTCTCGTTGCCATTCGAGCGGATCTCTTCAACAATTCCAAATCTTCGGAGTACAAACAAACTTTTTCGGTGATGTCCAGCGGAACTAGAACTTTGGGAATACTAGATAGAAAGACGTTGTCCGCGGCTTTCGGGTTACTGTAGATGTTGAACTCTGCGTAAGGAGTGACGTTCCCCCCGGCGATTCCTCCGCCCATGATCACGCATTGCGAAATCTGCTTTGTGATCTCGGGTGATTTTTCGATCAGCTCTGACACTGCGGTCAAAGGTCCCAGGGACAAAATTCGAATTCTTCCCTTTGACTTTATGAATTCTACCATCCCGTCTCGGGAGATCCGCGATGATGCTTTCACGAGTTTTACGTTGCCCAGACCATTTCTTCCATGAACCGAGTAGGGATACTTGTGTTTGGGATCGTCAATGCCGCTCTGAAAAACCGGAATATCATCTGCTCCAAATAATTTGAATAGTCTGGCCAAGTTTTCACTGGCGAGGTTAGGGGGCACGTTTCCATCCACGCCACACGCACCAATGATGGGGAGGTCAAGCACCTTGCTGGTTGCCATCGCGAGGGCCAGCGTATCGTCGATTCCAGGGTCTGTAAAGATGAAAATTGGATCTAGAGATCTTCTTTGAGCCATATGCTTTCCCAAAAATTCTCCCTTTTGGGAGAAGAATAATTTTTCGAATGGGATTCTATATTAATCTAAAGAACTTGCCCAATGGCGCGCGCTATTCCAAATTTGATGAGATGATTTGAGAAGAACTATTTTCTCGCTGATCGTTCTGGCTCTATCCTTTGGAGCGCTTGCTGTCGGCGCCGTTGCAGATAGCACTGGTGGATTTTTCACAACGTCCACGACGACATTTACCCAATCGACGACTACTACAGGGCCGACGCAGACCGAGACTATAACGCAGTCGACCTCATCCGTTCTTACGATTACGAGCGTTGTAACCAAGACTGTTAACGGAACTCTGATCTTATACTCAACCACGTTGACAGTGACGCTTTCTCAACCCGGTCCAACAGTGACCAGGATTACAACGATTACATATCTGGACAGCACTGTCACGAAAACAATAACCACTACAACTTCCTCTATCGTTACAACGATAAGCTGCGGCGGTTCTTATTGCCGTACGTCTACCTCGAAAAGTTCTAGCTAGGTGACACTTTGGCTTACCCCACAGGTGTCGATCTCGTTCTCATTGTCTCCATATTGGGGATAATCGCGATCAGCATCTACACCCTTTACCTCGAAGACAAACTCCTGTCAAGAATCGAGGCTCTGGAACGGAGCGTGCAAACATCACTTTCTGGAGATAAGAAATTAGAGAAAAATGTGGAGCTCGTTACTCTT
>DATNHH010000232.1:0-9331 GCA_035605055.1 Nitrososphaerales archaeon | reverse complement strand
CCGCGTCAAATATGATGAGCGAACCGGTCTTTAGGTGAATCTTTGAAAACAATAGTTCTGGAGTGAGAGGAGGATAGATTCTGACTAGCCTATTTGGTCGAGTTCCGAATCTCTTTTTCAACTTTGAAGCAATGAATATTCCAACCGAATCGTCTTTTTTGATTGGGTTGCCCACTCCAACCAAGTGAAGAGGCACAGCTTCCTTCGACTCTAAAAGGGTCTTTGCGCGAGCTGCCCAATCCTTTCCGGATTCCATTGGTTGATTTTCGTTCATGCTCCCATTCAAACGCTTGTGGTCCACTCATATGTGATTCTTTTTATTTGATACTCCGTCAACTTTTTCGAGAGACCTATGCATGAGTACGTCATTGCAGACAGGGTGTTGCAGTCAGCAATCGAATACATGGATAGTCAAAAGTTGACGGAAATCCATCAGATCGACGTGAATGTTGGGGAATTGCTTGGTCTACAAAATGAATCCCTTCGTTCAGCGTTCAGTGTCGTATCAAAGGGAACGCGCGCAGAAAGTTGCAAGCTCAGAATTCGACGGATCAAGGGATCAGTTTTGTGCGACAAATGTGGATACAATGGCGGGTTGGAAGATAGGGTGGTAGAACACCGTATAGATCCTGCTTTTCAATGCCCAAAATGTGGAGTACCCGTGACGATAAGAACGGGTAATGATCTGAAGATAACTCGTATACTCTGAAGTGTCGTTCTTGACCAGGTATGTTGATCCCCTAGACCAGCTTATTGTGGAACTTTATGTCAGGAGTTTGAAGGACTCGATAGGATTCTACAAGAAATTAGGTTTCCAGGTTCTCCGCGAACAGGAAGCGTTTGTTGAATTGAAGTGGGATGATTCTCGACTCTTTCTCGAAGAAACAAGTAATGCGGCACTCAGATCACCAGACTTTTTGGCCGGAAACATTCGCATAATGGTGCCGGACGTGGACAATTATTGGATATTGGCAAGGAAGTTAGGCGCTCGAGTGGTAAAAGCCATCGGAGATCGTGAATATGGACTGCGTGACTTTACCATCGCGGGTCCAGACGGTCTGGGACTGCGGTTTGCAACCCCCATTTGAAAAAATACTATCGCTTCGCAAGGGTCCCGAATAAGATTGCCCTTATACAGTGTTCCAGGTTTTCTTCGCACTTACCATTTCGACAAAAGAAGTTCGTCTCGCTGCTCTAACAAAAAGGGTGGGAGCTCCGCGAAAACATCGTCGAAGATGAGTTTTTCCGGCTGGAGAAGCGGAATCTCCTCCTGAGCTTTTGCTGCTTTAGATACGATGTCGCTTACTTCGAGCAGTAGACTCTTGTCTGTTTTATCGTCGAGAATCTTTCGCCCTGCGAGATACTTTTTCATAATTGCTATCGGATCTTTTTGGGCCCATACCTCCGTTTCCTTCGGGTCTCTATACTTCGATGGATCGTCTGCCGTTGAATGTGCCCCGATACGATAGGTCAGCGCTTCGATGAAAGTGGGACCTCCACCGCTTCTGGCTTTTTCAAGAGCTACTCTAGTAGCTTCGTAGACTGCGACGGCATCGTTTCCGTCAACTCGGATCCCTTCGAAGCCATAAGCCCTAGCCTTGATGGCAAGCGTCTTGGAAGCGGACTGCCTTGATACCGGTAGAGAAATCGCCCATCCATTGTTCCGGCAGATGAAAACAATTGGTGCTCTAAACACTCCGGCAAAATTCATTGCCGCATGAAAGTCAGAGGCCGAAGTCCCACCGTCACCCATGTACGCGAGGACCGCAAGATCTTTTTTCTTGATATTCGCTCCCATCGCCAGTCCGACCGCGACCGGCAGATAGGCACCGATCGGAGCAGCCGTGGGAACTATGTTCAAATCTCTGCTGCCCCAGCTGTTGGACATCTGTCTTCCCTTTAGAAGATCGGTGGAATTTCCAAATAGCTGCGCAAACATGAGCTCGATTGAAAGACCCCTTACGATGTGCGCGCCCACTTCTCTGTAAGAGGTAAACATCCAATCATCTTTTTTCAAAGCGTATGCGCTCGGAACGATCGAGGCTTCTTCACCAGTGCAACTGATGTAGGCTCCCAGTCTACCCTGTCTCTGGAGGCTCAGGACTTTGTTGTCGAACGCCCTCGTTAAGAGCATAGTGCGATAAATCTGGAGAAGATCATTGCTGCCTATCTGGTTAGAGGTCTTGGTGCTTTTGGGAGATTTAGGCGCTTTAGGTGGCAACGTTACGACTCTTCTTTGTGATCGAGTAATTAACTTGAACTTTGGAGCACTAGATTAGAATATTTATTGCGAAAATTCGGAGATTGTAAACATGGAGGCAAACTTGTAACCGGCATCGGCAAGTCTTTTCCTTGCGCCTTCTTCTCTGTCAACGAGACTGATCACTTCGACGATGTTACACTCTAATTCACGGACTCTTTCTATCGAGTCGAAAACAGAGTTTCCTTTCGTGGTCACATCCTCGACAATTACAACATTTGATCGGGGTTTCAGGTTACCTTCAATCCACTTTTCCGTGCCATGAGTCTTCTTTTCCTGCCTGACCCAGAAGGCCTGAATAGGCTTTTTCCTCATGAAACTGAGCTGCGCCACAGCCGTTCCGATAGGAATCGCACCGGTCTGGATTCCACCGATCGAGTCAACATCATATTTTGAGATCCTGTCGAAAATTAGCTCGGCAATCAAAGAGATGCCTTCCGGATCTTGCGTTACGAGTTTGCAATCGAAGAAAACAAAACTTGATCCGCCGGAGGCGAGCTTGAATGGCTTTTCAGACGCGCTCCTTCTGAGAAACGCCCTTTTTTCGAAAAGGATCTTCAGTCTTTTCCAGCGTTCGTCTGACCTAGCAAAGGACGTCGTATTATGGGTGTCTGAAGTCATTTTTTCTTCTTTTTCTTTTTGGGCAGCGCGCTCGACCATTCGAGGGATCGGAAAATCCATGGCTTGACGAGGGCAGGCTTTTCCAGCCACTCTTTTGGAACGCATATGTATTCCTTCATTGGTCGTCCCTTCATCGGCTCGAATAGGGAGGCTCCCTTCACATTCAAGAGATCAGCACGACCTTCATCGGAAAGACGAATGAAGAGATCATCCCCATACAGCCCCGAAAACATGTTACCATTAACAAATGCAGCAAGATTACCAAACATCGGCCGCACAGTGATCGAAGGATCGTCAGGAAGGATTGATTTGAAGAATACTTCCAGGTTCTTGTCCGCTCCGGGAATCTTCATTGTATATACAACGGAAGACTCAAACCGGGATGACTTCAAGTTTTCCTTTTTATCGGTGGATTTCATCGGCACTTGAATCAAACTGGACTACAGAAGCTGTCGGAATAAACTATTTTTACAGATACAATGGTTTGCACGTTTATGTTGAAAACGGTGGATGTTGAATGATACAAATGCCAGACAAAGTCCCGGCAGAGTCACCGAATGAAATATACTATTGTTATACTTTTGACAAGAGCTTTGTTGAAGGAGAAAAAAATGTTATCACTACTAAATTCAATCACGAGAGATGCGGATTTCAGGGAAATCTTTACTGGTTTGAAGAACGAAGTATGGAAAATGACCAGCAACCGATTTTTGATAGAAACAATGTCCATCCCTGATAGTCCCTGTTATTTGTTCAACTTTGGGCGGGTTATTGCATCGGATATTTTTGGAGAGTTGGGCGGTTGACATTTTCTTATACTGGAATCATCGTAAGGGACCTCGAGAGATCGATAAAGTTTTACCGCGACGTAATGCGCATGAAACTCAAGACTCGCATAGTGAACCCGTACACGAAAGGGGAATTCGCGGTGATGTCAAATGAAAACGGCGATGGCCCAAATCTTGAGTTAAACTGGTACAGCGAAAAGAAGGATTACGTCAACGGGGACGAGCTTGACCATCTGGGTTTTCTGGTGCCGGATGCTCGCTCGGAGTTGGAGCGATTGCGCAAGCTCGGAATTGAAATCGAGGCCGAACCGTATGAAAGCGAAAACGTTGTAGTTTTCTTCGTCAAAGATCCGGATGGTATCTGGATTGAAATCTACTCCAAGAAAAATCAGCCCAGCGTCGTAACAGTGAGGTAAAGGGTAGAGTTGCTAAACCATCGCATAACAACGCCCGAACTAAACAGAGTGGAAACGAATGGACTCGGCTGAGCATCGTTCGCAATCGACTGGAATGACGACCAGTTGAAAACCACGGTCTGGGTCACGTTCGCTGCCACGTATGTTACGTTGAAGACATAATCGAAACCGGGATAGCTCGTACCATTGTTTACGTAGTTTGTCCCGTTGAAAATTTGTTTGAAGGAAAACCCGCCGACCACGAACTGAGCCGGAATCTGAGACCTCGAAAAGGTTTCCAATCCCGTTTCTGGAGGGCAACTAAAATGCGGGGTTCCGGAGTAAGAGAATACCGCAGGGTTTGCATACACATAGCTCCCGTTAGGTAACACAGGAAGGACTACGACAATTTGAGCCAGTGGATTTCCGGATACTTCGTTCAGATTGCAGGGAAAGATAGGGTCGCTCAAGTTCAAGTGATTGAAGATTAAGGCTACAACGACCGAACCGTTAGCAAGTGTCAATGGGCCACTGACTACGGGATCTATCGTGAACTGCGATCCGTTTTCCTTGCTGAAAAATCTTGCATCCTGAGAAACGTTGGAGATCGCGTTGTAGAGAGCTCTTTGGACCGGCTGCGGACAGACTCCCGAGGGATAAAACGAACTTGTCCCATTGCTAAAGGAAACTCTCGTTCCGGCAATTGTCGAGTTCGCAAAAAAACTGAGCGAGGCAGAGTCAGGAACAAGATGGGTGCAGGCGATGGAATTTCCCGTCCCATTTCCAACGGCCGTGTAAAGATATGAGCCGAAAACAGCAGCTAGCAAAATTGGGAACAACAAAAAGATTGCTTTGTAGGACTTTTTTTGAGGAAGTTCGGAAATCACAGACCACAAACCATCGATTTGAACCTCCATTATTTCACACTATCCGAAAGCAGTCGTTCGAAAACACTTTTTTTCAAGTGCAGTGACATTTGGGCCAATTGCAATCCCGTAATGTCGACGTGCTGATCATCGGTGGAGGAATCATCGGTCTTGCCATCGGCTACTACCTGTCAAAGAGAAACATTAGTGACGTCGAAATAATCGAGCGAGATCCCGAGCTGACAATGCATGCTAGCGGTCACAACGCCGGCGGTCTCGCGGGAGCGCACGAGTCTCAACGCAGAGAGCTCTGGCCGCTGTTCAGAGAGGGTCGACTTCTGTATCGTGAGCTGGCGCAATCAAACGGATTTAGCTTCGACTATGCGACCGGTGGCACGCTGTCCCCCAGCACTATCAAGGAAATGAACAATCTCGAAAAAACAGGAAACACTTTCACAGACGAGGCTGGAGCTAAAATAGAATTCCTCGACAGCGCGGATCTCCAGAAAATGGAACCAAATCTTTCAACGTCGCGTTTCAACTGCGCCATTTATTATCCTGAGGACGCGCAGGGAAACTCTAAGAAATTGGGGCAGTGCTTTGCCGGAATCTGTCTGGAAAGCGGCATGGAAATCTCGACCGGGTCTGAGGTTATCAGCTTTGAAATTGATCACGGAACGGTGAGTGAGGTAAGAACGACTCGTGGAACAATTATACCCAAGACAGCTATTCTTGCAGCTGGCCCTTGGACGGGTCAGATTTCAGCAAAACTCGGCCTGCAGATCCCGGTAGAGCCCGTGAAGGGACACCTCATTTCAATTGAATCGGACGGTCTGAAGCTGGTAAATTCGTTCATCGACGGCCCAAGATATTACGTGATGCAGAACGGTTCGAGCATCGTTGTAGGAGGAGGAGAGGATTCCGTCGGTTTTGATACTGCAGTCGATCCTGCGAGGCTCGCTGATGCATGGCAGGAAGGAGTCTCGATGGTCCCGAAATTAGCTTCCATGAATCAAGAATCGAGGACGGCGTGTCTTCGTCCGTTTGCTCCCGGTGGTCTGCCGATACTGGGAAAAACAATGCGACTGGACAACGTAATTTTTGCAACCGGGCACTACAAGAACGGATTTGGGCTCGCTCCGGTTACGGGGAAGCTAATATCGCAACTTGTAGCGGACGGCGAAACTGGGATCGATATCTCTCCGTTCTCCCCGGACAGGTTCGATCGGAATGGCTCTATTACAGATCCGGTTTAATCGGAGAGTTTTTCCAGTCGACCTTGCAGCTGATACTAAGAGTGCTTGATTTCTTGTCGTATGTAGATGCAAGAATGCTCAGCGTTGCATTCAAAACGACTTCCATAACGCCAGAGTTCTCTGTCTTGTAATTCTGCATTGACTTTTCGTAATTTCTTACTGGCATTCTCTAGCGAATGCATTCTAGATCTTTACTGGCGCGTGCCGTCTGACGGATTCGGCGCAGGCAAGACCGATTTCAACCCCTTTCCTCCCATCCTCGCCAGAGACCTTCGGAGACCTATTGTTGAGCACGCAGTCCGCGAAATCTACGAGTTCATCGCGGTAAGCTTGAGCAAACCTCTCCTGGAAGGTCAGCGGAAGATCCTCCACGACCGAATCGCTCTTCATGATTCTCGCGGCTGAATTCTCTCCCATGCCGACAAACGCGGCGCCCTTTGTCCCAAAAATCTCCGCCCTTACATCGTATCCATAAACAGTCCACTGGCAAGAGTCCACGTGGGCTAGAGCTCCGTTGCTCAACTTCAGCGTGACCAAAACAGTGTCCCATCCTCCAAGCGGCTTGAAGTGATCGAAAACGATGTTTGCAGCTTCGGCATAGACTTCGGTGATTTCAGCCTTCGATAGAAAACGAATCGCGTCGAAATCGTGGCTGCTCGTATCCAGCCAGATGCCCCCACTGAGTTTTGGATCAATCGACCATCCCTGCGGATTTGATGGCGGGTCGCGCGTGCACGAGTTGATGATCATAATTTTACCCAGATAGCCTGCGGTTGCAGCTTTTTCGGCCTTGACAAACGCGTGGTCAAATCGCCGCTGGTAGCCGACCTGAAACTTGATACCAGCTTTCTTAGCTTCACCAATAATGTCGTCGCAATCATCCAGATTCAGCGCCATCGGTTTTTCTACAAAGATGTGCTTCCCTTTCCTTGCAGCTGCACGGACCATGTCACGCTTCAAGAATGTTGGCGCTGCGATCGCGATCGCTTCAACATCCTTATTGTCAAGCATCTCGTTATAATCTGCGTATACGTTCTCGACGTCCAGTTTCTTAGCCACCTCTTTTGCGGCCGCGACGTAAGAATCAGCAATCGCAACTAACGAAGCGTTCGGAATGTGCTTCGCAAGGTGCTCAGCGTGAAGCCTCCCGATAGCTCCAACTCCGATGATACCGAATCCCAATTTTCTCAAATTTTCTCAAATGCTCCGATTTAGAATTCAAGCGGAATGAAGTTCAGTTTTAAGGTTTCAGCCTGCAGCGAAAACTGCAGACTCGGATTTTATGGTAGGTCGAGAAACAAGCTCAGTAACAAAAAAGGGTCATGAAACGAGCTGTCCGAATTGAACAGAGCTTGAACGTAGCTCGCTCGCTCAAAGGGACGCGCGGTTGCGAAACGCAGAATTTTTTTCCTATAAGAATCAATGAAAACTAGTATATGGATGTAGGAGATTCTGGCCGTTTCTCGCGAATCTTGTTGGCGTATCTATCAGAAGACGCCCCTAGTAGAAATGGCAGACACCTTGAACGGACAGGTGCCTCAGATCATAAATACTGGAGGGGAGTGCTGTGCAACTCAAGGATAGGTTCGATTTGACCCAAGCTACCGTTACAACTACAAAAAAACCGTTTGCCCTGAAAATTTTGATTAATGGTGAATGGAAGGAAAGTAAGTCCGGAGAGTACCACCAGTCCTACAATCCATCCACCGGCGAAGTCATCGCGCACGTGCCATACGTTTCGAAGGAGGAAGTGCACGAAGCTGCTACGGCCGCCCAGCAGGCATTTCCAAAGTGGAGCAATCTTCCGATAACTGAACGAGTGAAATATCTCTTCAGGATGAAGGAGTCCTTTGACCGCCACCACGAAGAGCTGGCGCAGATCAACTCTGAGAACCACGGCAAGACTATCGTCGAGAGTCGCGGCGACGTTAGGAGGGCGATTGACAACATCGAGTCCGCGATATCTGTAGCCTACACTCTATCAAAAGGCCAGACCCAGGATCAGATCGCAACCGACATCGACGAAACCGTTGTGAAGGAACCGCTGGGAGTTTTCGGGATAATCTGCCCGTTCAATTTTCCGCTCATGATACCATTTTGGTTTATTCCGTACGCCGTTGTACTTGGTGACACTCTGGTGGTAAAGCCGAGTGAAATTACTCCGGTCCCCATGGACACCGCCACAAAAATTATCCAGGACGAAGTCAAGCTTCCACCCGGCGTCCTAAATATCATCCACGGTGGGAGAGAGTCCTCCGAGGCCCTTATTTCACACGAAGACATTCAGGGAGTCGCCTTTGTCGGCTCGACGCCGGTTGCAAAGCAGGTCTTCAAGCTGGCCGGGGAACACGGCAAGAGGTCTCTGGTCAACGGTGGAGCAAAGAACCCGATCGTCGTGATGCCTGACGCAGATCTAAGCTCGACCGTGCCTGCGGTTGTTTCTTCATTTTTCGGAAACGCGGGACAGAGATGTCTCGCCGGGGCAAACCTTGTAACGGTCGGGGACGTGCACGATAAAGTTCTGTCGAAATTCAAGAGTGCATCTTCGCAGTTGAAAATAGGTTATGCGCTGGATGAAACAACGGACATGGGACCGGTGGTATCCAGAAGTGCGAAGGAGCGGATACTCGGGAACATCGAGCAGGGAGTCGAGGACGGGGCGAAGCCGGTCATGGATGGGCGGAGCGTCAAGATTGCAGAATACCCGGAAGGGTATTATCTCGGGCCGACGATATTCGACGATGTTACTTCTGACATGCGGCTCTCGAGGAACGAGATATTCGGACCGGTGGCTAGCACGGTCTCACAGAAGACTTTAGACGACGCGATCGAGTTCATCAACGGGAACACAAAGTTCGGAAACATGGCGAGTATTTTCACGACCAGTGGAAAGGCAGCAAGAGAATTCAGACGCAGAGTGAATGCTGGCAACATCGGGATCAACATCGGTGTTGCTTCCCCGGCGGGAAACTTTCCCTTTGGCGGGCGGAAGGAGTCGTTCTACGGCATACTCCACGCGCAAATCGACACGGTCGAGTTTTTCACTGACAAGAAGGTCATCATCTCCCGCTGGTAATGGAAAGCTTATCTGCCGTCTCTCTGTGTCGTTGGCTGATGCCTAAGAAAGTAATCGATGTTCCCAACG
>DATNHH010000231.1:0-2798 GCA_035605055.1 Nitrososphaerales archaeon | reverse complement strand
CTATCCCAAGTTTGGTAAGATTCAGCTTTGAGAGAATCCCTTCAATAATATCCACGTAATGCGAAATCTCGAGGGATTGAGGAGGACCGTGCCACGTAGGAAGCGAGGGCGCAATCACCCTTCTCTCTTGGGATAGAACCTCGATGTTCTTCCGCCAAGTTCCTGAGTGTGCATTAAAGCCGTGCAAGAGGACGAGGGGTGGCTTTGATCTATCACCCTCGTCTCGGAGAGAGATAGTGATTCCACTGTCTAGCTCAATTCGAGAATTGTCGTACGCACCCATGAATTCTGCATTTGGCGAAGACAGGTGACGGATACCAATGCCCTATGAAACAAAGATGCCCATCTCCTGGGCCACTTTGGAAATATTAGCAACGCGCTTGTCGAGGCTCGGATGAGTCGAAAAAAGCTCTGTCCATGCCGATCCCTTGAGGGGATTGACTATCCATAGTGAAGCAGTCGCAGGTGCCGGAGCATTAGATTGATTCCATTGCGCAGATGAGGCACGGTTTGAAATCTTGCGTAGCGCGTTGATTAGCTCTTGGGGTTTTTCTGTCAATCTGGCGCCAGCTGCATCGGCAGAGCTTTCCCTACTCCTTGAGATACCAAGCTGTACTAACATTGCCCCGATGGGAATCAAGAATGCGGCTATGATCAACAGGATTCCAGCATTGCCGTTGCCATTTCTGTTTCTGCCATTACTCCCACCAAAGTAAAATGAGTTGAACAGCACTATCTGTCCAAGAAATGAAATGGTTCCGGCTATCGCGGCGGCAACACTTGCGACTAGGACATCACGATGAGTAACATGACTGATTTCATGGCCGATAACCGCTTCTAGCTCGCCCGGAGTTAGCGTCCTTAATATTCCAGTCGTTGCAACGACAATTGCTTTGTCAGGACCTTTGCCGGTCGCAAAAGCGTTCGGTTGTTGAGACTGTACAATGCCGACTCTCGGCATGGGAATGTTTGCCTTCGCGGCGACATTTCTTACTACCGAATACAGCTGTGGATTATCCTGCTCAGAAATTAACTTTGTGTGGGTTGACCAAAGAACTAGTTTGTCACTCCAAACGTATGTGGCGACATTGATTAATGCCGAGAAAACGAGGGCAATTATTACCATAGAAAAGGCGTCTAGTTGAAGCACGTAGCCGATTACGAGAGCGAATGCTACAAGTAACAGAGTGAGAGTTGTAAACATGAGAACTAATCTGCCGAACAACTTGTCTCGAACCAGAATAATGGGAGAAACAAAGATATAATGATGTCTGTTTTCTCGCCAATCATTTCAGCACAGTTTAATTATGAAGAGAGGCAGACCTCTCAACCCTTCTTATGGATAAAATCCTCGCAGCAGAGTCTTCACTGATCGAGAGCCTTTCCAGCTTTATGAGAAAACTAAACGACGAGGAGAGCGCGCTCGTTGTGGTCGAAGGGATTAGAGATGCAAATGCACTCCGCGAGTCTGGATTTGATGGGGAACTGTTCATGCTATGTCACAAGAACAACGTCCTGACTCTAGAGGAAACCGCGGCGAGATTCAAAAAGACTATACTGCTCCTGGACAACGATAACGAGGGAAAGAAGCTTGCCGATCGAACTAAGAAAATCCTTCAGGGAAGGGTTCGCATCGATACCTTTTACCAGAGGGAGCTCCTTCCTGCGAGCAAAGGAAAGATCAGACACGTCGAAGAGCTCGCTCCGTACGCAGAGCGGCTAGCTCGCCATGTCTAGCCGTAGCCTATGTACTTTTCACGGAGGAGATTCCTAATTCCAGAACTGAGCCTCTCGTCTAAATTCCTTTGGCTGTCTGAGATATCCAGTATCTTGTGATTCGTGAATACAAATGGGCCTTCAGCGTAACTTCCCCCTCGAGTTGGAGCGGTAGGTTCAAGCGAACCGATTATCTTGTCCAATGTCCGGGAATCTTCGGATTCGTCAGTTGTCTGTTCCCTTAGAATTTTGAGAATAACTTCAGGTTCCAATTTGCGGTAGCCATAGGAGGGGAAGATTCCCTTTGACACGGATCTCTTCGCGGGCTCTTCCACTTTTGCTCCCAAGACTAATGGAGACGGCTTGAAAATCGAGTCGATCTTCAACTGCCAGTTTTCTTCCGGTCCAGAAACAAGCGCATCGAAGAAGTTGTCCTTGGCCGCCGGCGCAATCGTGAAATTCCATCCCTTCGGATTTCTGGAATATTTTTCTAGTAAATATTTGGAAAGCGCTTCGCCACTCAATAATTCCATTTTTGTTTGTAACACAAATAGCATGAATCCATTTGATAAGAATATTACGCTCGGGCAATCCTGAAAAGCGTTATAACCGGTCGGCCGAATCTGTTTCGAACCAATTAATACTCCTTGGCCGCTGTGGTGCAGACTGCAGCAAATTATCTGCTACGGGCGCAGTTTGGTTAGCATAGGAGGCTGTGGTTCTCAAATGAGAGCAGACACCTCTCGATCGTGGGTTCAAATCCCACCGGCGGCCCTCTTTTTAGGGTCTTAGATAATCGATCCTTATTACACGACTCGATGGAAATCCCCGAGATAGACGCCTTGGCTGAGTACGAAAGTACTCTTCATGATGCCGGGACTATTTACAACTATCGTCTTATCCTCTTAGATTTCTATGAAGACTTCGGCGTTTCCAAAGATTCGGTTCAACCATTGAAGGATGAGATAACAACTTTAGAAAACAAAAGAGGCCTAAAGAGAAAAGACGGATCGTTTCAGAAAAATCAAGCAAATTTTCAGAAAGTTAAGGAAAAAATTCTTCGAATTCAAGCGAATACATTC
>DATNHH010000230.1:0-4478 GCA_035605055.1 Nitrososphaerales archaeon | reverse complement strand
AGCAGGGCTGTCAGACCAGAAAGATACAATGTCTCCCGACACTTGGGAGGGCTTGCCAATTGAAACTGAAGATGACAATGGGAGCAAGTCAGAGAAAGACGGCGGCCAGGAGCAGGAGGAGGAAGCATCGCCAATAGCGTTAGTCCCACCTGCTGACCAAGTAATGATCGATTATGTCAGCCAGACATTTGGCGTACTGAAAGTAAACACCGATCGCCAGTTAGAGCAGATTAGAGAACAGATGAACAGCATTGGAAAGGCAATAGAGGGTTTATCGAATAACATGAAGTCGGTTTTTGCTGGCTCAGAACGCAATCAAGCTGGTGGGACGAAAGAACCATTGCCTACACAAGCGCCCGATAATGAGAGAGAGTCTCTACCACCGCAGACGGACAGGATCGTTTCGAATGTTCCCGATACCGAAGAGTTTGAGTCTGATCCTGACGACGTACGAAAATATGTAATCCCGGAGGGAACTCCAATAATCATAAGAAAATCAGACGGCAGACTCATTCAGCAGACCGTTACGCAAGTACTGGATCCTGAATTCGAAGCATCGCTCGTCAAAGTCCCATTAGGCGAAGATCGGAAAACTCTTTTTGGCGCCTGGAAAAGAAAGTACGGTTACAAGTTCGGAGTCGACAAATTCCTCTGTGAATGTTTCGATGAGTTCTTCGCCAATCGCGGCGTCCAATTGCAGTACATCGAGGCAAGGACCGCAATGAAGAACAGCAAGCCACCATCGCAAAAAGAGCAACGCCAGTTCAGGAAAGACGATTCCGAAGTTCCATATGAACCCGTCGGAGAAGCAGATTATGAACCCGAATAGACGAAGAGGCGAGGAGCCTCCACTAAGAAAAGCGTCTGAGCTTCATCCGATCCAATACGGAAAGGAGAGCGAATTCAAAATAGATGAAGCCCACACATACTCTGAGGATCGGGCAGAAACGGTCCGTGAAGGGGTACAAAAGATCCGAATCAACAACTATGACAGATTCGAGACAGAACGGGGGCGAGCTGAGATGGAAGAAGGACTCGAAAGCACTAGAGAAAAGATCGAATATAAGAGAGAAGGGCGAAAGTCAAAGGATGCCGAAGGCCTGGCAAAGCTTCGCGAGATAGAGAAAAGCACGTTGCCCACCTTTGTACCGACGAGAGGCGAAGTCGCGGAGCAGTTTAGCGGGATGAACGACCCCTGGAGTATCCAAATGATTTCAAGTCTGCCGCCGGAAAAACAGGGAGTCTTTTCCAAATATCTGGGCATGATAGAAATGCAGAAGAAAAATCCGGAGATGCTCGCGCTGATGCAGCTAATCGACACTCTCAGGAATGCGAATCAGCCCAAACAGCAGCAGGACCCGATCCAGTTGATGCGTGACATGCTTGGATTGCAAAACGAGTTCAAGAAGTCAATCCAGGGCGAGATATCTTCAGTGCAACTTACTTCGTCGGCGAAAGACGATGAGTGGACTGCCTTGATAAAAGACGGCTTCAAATATTATTTGAAGAAGCAGCTAGACACAGTGTTGCCCAGTAGCGAGCAGAACAGTAGCTTGGTTTCATCAACTGGATCGGATTCATCCATGGAACTATGGCTGGATGAATCCACGGGAATGTATCTCCCAAAGAAAATCAACGCAGCAGAGTTTGACAAGTATCTGAAAATCGACAGCATTCGACGACAACGACTGTCAGAGCTGGAGGAAGCGACACGAGCGGAAAAGCGTGAGCAGATGATCGAAAAGCAAGTGATCAATCCGCTCATGGAAATCGCGAAACCTCTAATTGAGAAGCTTGGTGAGAATATGGCTGACAGGGCAATGGCGCCGACAGGACCAGAACAGCCGCAGGTCATGAAAAGGACTGCTGAACAACCTCCTCCGTCATCTCGCCCATTCATAGAGATACCATCACCCGGCGTAGCCACTAAAGAGGTTGTGAAATCGAGCGCTAAGGAAAAGCTGTCATGTCTCTGCGGTAACGAATTGATCATTCAGCAAGACGCTAGGGGAGTCTGGCAGGACAAAGTACATTGTCCGAAATGCGACCGCAACTTCACCCTGGATCAAACCGACAGTGAACCACCGAAGTAGCGTGTGCCATCTTTCCTACATACGAGGAAGACCGCGAGTCCGTCGAGAGAAGAAAGAAAGCTCTCGAGTGATTGATTGTTTCATCAGTAGTCGACTAGATTTTGTCCAAACTTTGAAACAAAAAGAACGTAGTTCACCGCGTAGCTGGCAACATTCTATTTCCAGATCAAAAGGATGAGCTCGATTCATTGATCTTGTCTACTACCGGGCTTGATTGGAAACAGGGCCGCATGTTCAACCCTCCGAGAGAAACCATTGAAATTCTGGTTGGACAGCGTTTCTTGATCTGCGGAGACGAATTATCAATAGATAAAATTAGGAATCAGTCAAAGTTCACCATCGGATGAAAAAACCACGATTGCGAAGTTCGGCATCTACCTCTTGCCTCCTAGATTTCAAGTGTCTGGCAAAGTCAAGCAAATTATTATCTGGCCAATGACTAAGTTCTTTTGGAGTCAATAATCGATTATAGATTGGATCCGAAGAAACTGAGTTATCTAAGAAATCGTCTATCTTCTGAATTCCTGAGGTTTCCATCTTTGTGGTAGTGTAGACCTTTAGCGCGGTTCTTATTACACTTGTCAAGTCACTGTCCTGCTTTTTCGCAATTGAGAGAGCTGCGTCAAGAATAGATTTATCCTGTGCCCTAAAATTAACGGGAATCGTCCAGCGCGGTTGCGGTGCCACTATCTTCTACTCCTAGAGATTACGTACTGCGCGCATGCACTGCATCCTCGAGCCAGTGACATCCATCAACTCTTTTCTTCTTCTATCAGGATGGCTTCATGGTACGCATACCGTTCCTTCCATTCTCCGACCCTATTG
Source organism: Nitrososphaerales archaeon (assembly GCA_035605055.1). GTDB lineage: Archaea > Thermoproteota > Nitrososphaeria > Nitrososphaerales > CADDZS01 > DATLTL01. The sequence goes on along the minus strand of DATNHH010000230.1, from coordinate 1,560 downwards.
CTCAATCTGGCGATTCCTTTCGGCGTAATTTTCCAAGTTCCCATAGGCACCTGTACACCTACAGAAAAAACTTCATTCTTTATTGTGAGGTTTTTCTTGACGAACTTCACGATTGTTTCAGTTATCTTCTTTCGCGAGGCAGGATAGCGAGCCTTACAATCGTCCGTGTTGAGGAGGCTGAACCGTTTTCTTACTTCATTGATTACGGCGCTAGCTCGTACACCAGTATCAGCAGACTTGGATAGCACGCATAAGATTGGAATCTCGCATGCGCTGGACGCAGGGGCCCTTGCTCTTACTCGTGTGATTACCTTGTTTGGTCTTTTTTGGACGCGTTTCTGCAACTTCTGATTTACGTTACCATGGATCCACGACATTTCAGCTGATTGAAGTTCCTTCATGTCTTTGTTTCAAGAACTGCGTCAGAACTGAGGGGTTCCATTAGCTTTGTCGTCAAACTTCCCAGACGAATGGTCTTGGATCGCTCCACAGACCCACGAGATCATTGCTCGGAAAACAGACAGAAAAATTACGAGTACGCAGAAACAAAATCGCTAAGCTGCGTTTATGTATTCTATTTAGAAGCCCGATTGGCTCTTTATGGATACTTACAAAATGTACCGGCCTTTATTTTAGTTGGGATAGTTTAATCTCAGCTTCCATTCGTCCTCGGCAGCTACGGTTAACATGATAGACCTCAAGAAACTAGGAAAATACAGAGGCCGAAGAGCAGTTTCACCGGTCGTAGCGACGTTGATTTTAATCATCGTTGCGATCGTTGGAGCAGTCGCGGTCGGACTCATTGTAAGCGGAATCGGAACGTCAACATCGAAAGGTGCTAACGCTAATGGAGCTGGAACGAATGCACAAAGCGTGATCTACGTCGGCGGATCAACAACTGTGTTTCCAGTGACGTCAGCGGGATTACCAGCATTTGAACAACAGTCTCATATCAATGTCCAGCTATCACAGGGTGGTTCTGATGCAGGAATGCAAGGAATCCTCAGCGGCGCGCTAGACGTTGGTGAATCTTCGTCAATCACTGCAGTCAACAAACTCATAGTAAATGTTCAATCTAACAACGTGATCAATGTCAACCCAGTACCAACACTCATTGGCGGAAGCGGAGTCATCTTTGGAACAACATCAGATTGCGGCGTCATAACGGCCGGGTCATGTGCGGCAGTCGCTGGAACACCCAGCACGTTTGGAGCAACACCACTCTACGATGGAACAGCGGTCCACGGAGTTGCATGTCTTGAAATTTCCAGAGATGCTCTTGCAGCAATGTACTCATATGGTACTTTCTGGCTTGCAACTGGTGCATGTACTGGTGGTCAACTTCTAGACTCTACTCTTGTTTCATCAACAGTAACTGGTTCTGGTCCTTACGTAGCGATAGGTAGATCTGACCCAGGTGGGACTCAAGACACAGCATGTGGATACCTAAATGGTGCTCCTCTCTCCGGTTCTGGTGCTTTGGCTCCAGCAATCACCTACTCCGCAGGACAGACATCATGTGGTGGTGCAAAGGAGATAGGCTCTGGCAACTTAGGAGTT
>DATNHH010000229.1:0-3376 GCA_035605055.1 Nitrososphaerales archaeon | reverse complement strand
CAGCACACTCACTTCTCAAACTAAAGTTCCGCTTGGTTTGGACGAATTTTCAGTAATGGGAGGGCTGCTTGGAGAACCAGTTGAGCTCGTTACCTGCGAGACAGTAGATCTACGTGTTCCCGCCTTCGCAGAAATTGTGTTAGAAGGGAAAGTGATTCCTGACGTCCGGGAACCCGAAGCTCCATTTGGAGAATACACCTGGTATTACGGGCTCGAGAGAATGTCACATGTTCTGGAAATAACTGCAGTGACTTACCGAAACAATCCGATTTATCATGACATTTTCAGCGCGCATGCCGATCACAATATGGCGGCCAAGATTCAAAGGGAGGCAGTAGTATACAAGCGAATCAAGCTAGCAGTCCCTTCTATTGTGGACGTAGAATTACCTCTATCAGGAACATGTCGACACATTGCGTACGTCTCGATGAAAAAAGACTATGACGGCCAGGGAAAAATAGCGTCATTATCTGCGCTGGCCGCCGACCCAATGATCAAGATGGCCGTTATAGTTGACCAAGACATCAACGTCCATGATGAGCAGCAGGTCTGGTGGGCTGTTGCGACTAGAACGCAGGCGGACAGGGCGCTTACAATCGTTCCAGAGGCCTACGTCGCCGAGCTTGACCCGTCTGCATACTCAATAAGATCAAGAGCAGACAGAGGAGCGCTGAATACAAAGTGGGCCATTGACGCAACAAAACCAATTGAACAGCCCTTTCAGGAAGCTGCCGACGTGCCCTCGGAGTTTTGGAAGAACATTGATATCGCATCTTATCTTTGAAAGGTGAAATTTGTCTTGGTCTCAAAAGGCATATCACAAGAGAGCTCTTTGCTACTTCTGGAGAACGCGTTTACTCGTGAACGTTTCGATTGGCAGTCATGGGATTTGAGGCAGATGAAAGTCCGAATCGATCTTATGAAGAAGATCTCAGAAAAAACGAACTGGGAGGAGTCAACCAGAGAAGCGTCAAGTCATCTCAAGGAATCTTTGAAAGAACTTGGGATAATTGTGGATCAGAAAGATGCTACACGAGTAATTGCTGGACATACCCATATCGAAGAAGCACTTTCACAAATACGTGAAATAATCTTCGACTTGTAACTCAGAAGAGTTTCAAACTGGAGTAGATTTTTCCCTTGTCTCTGTTGCGAAAGCTGTTGATAGATGGCAAGGAAACAGATTCCGCGAACGGTGAAGTAGGCCATATCAGAAATCCAGCGGACATCCGCGAGACCGTGGCCGACTTTTCTATGGGCTCGATAGACGACGTGAAAAGTGCAATCGACGCCGCTTACATTTCTTTCAATAAGTGGAGTGAAACCACTCCCAGAGCCCGCTCGCAGATCCTATTCAGAGCAGCCGATCTTATTAGCCAATCCGAAGCGCAGATCGCGGGGTTACTAACCCGAGAACAGGGGAAAACCTATCCCGAGTCTCTAAATGAAGTTCGACTAACCGTGTCAGTTTTTCGGTACTATGCTGGGCTTGCTCCGACCATCTCTGGAAGAAAAGTTGAGCTTTCTGATCCTTCAGAATTTGGGCTAGTCTTCAAGCTGCCTGTTGGAGTGACAGTTGCAATAGCTCCGTGGAACTCTCCAGTAATCTTAATGGCGGTCAAGCTCGCTCCAGCACTTGCAGCTGGCAATACTGTTGTCGCGAAACCGGCAAGTAGTACTCCACTATCCGATTCTGTCCTGTGCGAACTTGTCAATAAAGCGGGATTACCACCAGGTGTTCTGAATTTCGTTACAGGAAAAGGGAGTGTAGTTGGTGAGGAATTAGTCTCAAACAAGAAAGTATCGAAGATTGCGTTTACCGGTGAGACTGAAACGGGCAAGATGGTGATGAGTGTCGCTTCTAGAGGAATCAAGCGGGTAAGCCTGGAACTGGGCGGGAGCGATCCTATGATAATCTGCGATGACGCCGATTTAGATCTGGCAATCAATGCGGCCCTGATCAGCAGGTTTCGTAACTGTGGTCAGGTCTGCATGAGTGTCAAAAGACTCTACGTACAAGAAGGAAAATTTGAATCGTTAGTAAGGAGGATATCTGAACGAATACAGAAAATCAAGATCGGGAACGGACTACATGATGAATCAAGAATGGGGCCTCTGCATTCTCGCGCTCAGCGGGAAAAAATCGAGGAGCAACTGGGTGACGCAATTGAAAAAGGTGCGAATATAGTTTCCGGAGGAAAAGAACCTGACGAACCTAGTTTGTCTAATGGATATTTCTTCTTTCCAACGATCGTTACAAATGTTCAGACAGATTCCAAATTGATCACCGAAGAAACCTTCGGTCCAGTTCTCCCAATTTTCAAATTCTCCTCGATCGACGAGGCAATAGATCTTGCTAACAATTCGCCTTACGGACTCGGCTCCTCGATCTGGACAAAAGACTTGTATGCCGCCATGAAGGCCGCGAACAAGATTGTCGCTGGAACAACATGGATCAACTCATATCATGAACCGCAGATAGATCTTCCGTTCGGTGGGCTGAAGGAGAGCGGTTTAGGGAAAGAAATGTCCATCGAGGGTTTAGAGAACTACCTTGAAACAAAGGCTGTGGTCGTGAATTCCAAGGGCAAGAACAGAGCCTGGCTGGATTAGTCGGTACCGACAGAATCCTTGTAGGTTTCCCCGAACTTTTCAATCGCGGGGTAAAGTACGGCATCTGGCGTAGCAAATGATAGGCGTACGTACCGGCTCCAAGCGACTCCAAAAATCTCCCCCGGAAGCACTGCGATATTGTCTTGCTCCAAAAATCTTGTCGCAAACTCCGACGCATTTGTTCTCTCAGGCATTTTGATGAAAAGATAGAACGCACCTTCTGGGTTCACGACTGGAATATCAAGTCTCTTCAAGATCTCTATACACGAGTTCCTTCTTTCCTCGTATTTTCGTAGTCGCTTTAGAACGAAATCCTGTGGTCCCTTGAGCGCAGCGCACCCGGCTGCTTGGACATAAGGGCTTACCATCGTAATCGTGGCCCTTTGCGACTTTAGAATTTCCGAACAGACATTCTTGTTTGCGATAATGAAACCTAGCCTGTAAGGAACCATGCTGTATGTTTTGGAGAAACTTCCCAGCTCAACGATATAATTGGAGCCATGAGCAAAAGACCTTGCGTGAACATGGACACGGTTGTCAAAAACAATCTTGTCGTATATTTCATCAGAAAGGAGATAGATCTGCTTTGAAATGCAAAATTCTACGATCTTCTTTATTTTGCTACCATCCAAAGTCCATCCTGCAGGATTGCTTGGATAGTTTAGCAGTATAACTTTGGTACGGGAAGAAACAGCTGACAATAGTTTTTCGACATCAAGACTGAAGCCTTGAGGACCGTCGCTGATCGGAACAGTCTTGAGCT
>DATNHH010000228.1:0-4508 GCA_035605055.1 Nitrososphaerales archaeon | reverse complement strand
GAGTCCCTTCAGGTCGAAGTTGGGTTCACTTTCCAATAAAGTTGGAAACTTCTCTCTGAAAATTTTCAGAAATAATAATTGTGTAGTGATTAGTGTCGGGAATCTCGACTATTTCACTATTTTGCATTATGCCTCGAAGTCGTTCTGCTTCTTCCCGAGGGAGCAACAACCCTCGATCTGCACCAAGAGTGCCTAATGTTGCCCGCACCAGTAACGTTGGCACTTTAACAAGCGGTGCAAGCAGTTCCGTGTTAATGATGGAATTGGCGGCGATCTCTTCTTGGATCACCGATTTCGGCACTCTGGATGTTACAGTACCATCTTTTCTTACATCGGCGTCATACCGATAATACTCCTCCCAAAACGAGTCCCACTTGTGGAAAGGGATCTGTTTACAAAGAGCGAGGTACGATTCAATTGACGGATAGACCTGCCCTAATCTGTTCAGCGAGGCTCCAATAGCTTGCACTGTATCTTGAGGCAGTCTGATTCCAGCATCAACAAGGACGAATTTCTCAATACGGGTCGGAAACAATCCACAAAAATAGAGACCAATGGCCGCGCCTAACGAATGCCCGAAAAATATTACTTTGGACAGCCCGAGCGAATCACAGAGGGAGAGTAAGTCATTAACGTGGAAAACAACGCCGTATCCATGCGGAGGTTTTTCACTGAGCCCTCGGCCCCTCAAATCAGGGGCAATCACGAACCAACCTTTGGCGGCCAAGAAATCTCCCAGCTTCATCCATGCTCGACTGCTTGAGGTTAAGCCGTGCACGAGAAGAACTGGTGGACGATCAGATTTTGAACCGCTGTTCCAAGTGACATAATGGATATTGATCCCGTTTATGGTAACATCATGATCGTTCAACCGCAATCGCCCCACTCGACGCTTATGTCTCAGCTAGAAGGACAGTTTTTCGCATTTATCTCAGAAAGATACTGATTTGAAAGATTCTGAAAATAGTTGGAGGGAACGAACGAAGAATATGTTGAGATGTCCACAGTGGATCTCTGGTAATTGACATTGAGCACTGTACAAGATTGCGTCGGGATCGGGGGCTGGTTGTCGAAGTAAGAAACTTCAGTCTGCGCTTGGCTGGAGAGCTGTTGATTCCTAGTGAGGATCACGGTCAGAAGGATAATGATGATGACTATACCGATTGCTACTAGAGCATAAGCGAGATGCCCAATCCCTTTTCTTTGGAATTTTGCGTGAGTTATCAATTTCTTTCTACGGTTGATTATCTTTGGACATTTTCTTCACAGTGTCTGAGCCAACCATGTATGTCGATGGAGTGCTCGTCGTCGAGGTCGAAGCCTGGCTCGCATCATTTTTCTCAGAATCTCCACTACTATCTTTGTACTGCTGTGGCGCACTCTTTTGCATTAGGGTGGCTAGATAAGCCGAGAACAAGGTGGAAGTAGTGTCTCCGTCCTTTCCGCCGGAGACGACGAGAGTTTGCGGTGTAATCTGGATCTTACCATCCTTGACCCTGTCCATCACATTTACCATGGCGACGTTGTTTTGCCCTAAAGCTAGTACCTGCGCTCTATAGGCATCTGCCTGCGCCTGACCCACCTTCCTGATAGCTTCTGATTGCCCGTCTGCCTGAGTGCTTGTGGAAACGCTAATTCCCTTAGCCTGCTCAATCTGAGCCTGCGCAAGGTTTTGGTTTATGGTGATTTGCAGTTTTGATGCGACTACGTCCGGCTGCTTGTCGGCGTTTGCCTTCTTTGTTTCTACGTCGATTCTCTGTTCCTGAGCTTTTGCCTGCTCTTGGTATTGCGCCTGTTGCTGGAGCGCGATTTCTTTCTGAGTTTGTGTGTCGAGAAGACTTTTGTCAAGAATGTCGATGTATGAAATCAGCAGGTTCTGAGCTTCGACGTGATACTTTTCAAATTCAGTCTTGGCTCGTTCGAGAGCTTCCTTCTGTAAATCAGATCTGCTCTGGAAGAACTCCAGCGCTTTCTTTTCACCGGCGCTGTTCCTGAAAGACGAATCGATCAGTGGATGTACAATCTGGCTGATCAAATTGAACACAGAACCGAACCTCGCGATCACAAACGCCGCATTCTCCTGAGCGACTCGAATGATCATTCGAACGCTTACTTCTAGCTGGAAACCGTCCTTCGAGACGACGTTCAATTGGCTGAATTGAAAATACGAGATCCCCTTGACCGTCTGATCAGTTAGGTACGGATAGGCTGAGATGTTCTTAGTCGGTGTTGCTTCAGGTCGAGACATGGTAGCAGCGAGAGGACTTTCAGTATCAGCCCAGTCGACCATGATCGCGCTGGTAGGAACAGGATAGGCGGTGAATGCAATAGTGTTCAAATTATAGGTACCGGGCGTAAGCGGTTTGTCGTAGATACCCCTCTGGTTTACATCGGAGATGAGGACTTTTTCTACATCTGAAACCAGGGGAGAGCTGAGACCGGAAGCTTGGCTGATTGAAGTGGGAACCGTCAGCGACTGGACAATCTCCTTCCCAACATTAGATCTCAAGACTGCGACGAAGCCTGGGGGTACTTCGAATTTCGGAACCTTTGTTACCGTGAATAAGAGCAAATTGATGTAGTATTTTCCCGGCTGCAGGGTGTCCTGTTGAGGACCGCGGAAACCCCCACTGTCTATGAACGCCTGACCATCCTGAAAATAGTGATGCGAACGAGCATTGGGGAATTTGCCATCCGGATCAGGTTTCTCGAACGGCTTTGGAGCAACAATGTAATCCGACGGTAGCGGTATGCCATCTTGGGCAATCAAGATCGCCACCTCGTTCGGACCGATCATCGTCGCAGCTTGGGGAGTAATCTTGAACAGTAGAGGGTTGATCCTGTACTTTCCGGGTTGAAGGATATCTACCTGAGGTCCCTTCTTTCCGTGGTTATCGAGAAAGGCTTCGCCGTCTTGAAAATGCCCGCACTCGATTGCATCACCTAGCAGGCGAGCTTTGGGGAGCGTTTCTCCGTCAATCGATTCGACAACTCCAACTTGTTCTTCGCCAATCTCGGTTATCGGAAATTTCTTTATCTGCCAGATGATTGGATTCCGGATATACAAACCGGGCATCAGAGTGTGCGCCTGGATTCCGATTTGATTCTTACGGGCGATGATCTGGCCCTGAGGCATCCTCTGACCGCTGAATTTTTTCGTCAGAACTCCTATCTGATTGTCACGGACGAGGAAAATCCCGCGCCCGAGGAATACGTAGAACAAAACAAGCACGATTATTACTATCAATATAGTCGCTGTAGCCGTCGTCGGATCAGCAAAATCGATTTGCAGAACAGATTGAATCATTGAAATATCACCAAGGAACTTTCAAACGTAGCTGACATTAGAGTGTCAAGAAATTTCCGGGCTAATAGGATTATCCCACTTCAAGTCACTATGGGGGTCTTACTTTGACCATTCTCTGTGAATCTACCACGGTAATTCTTGGTGCGAAATTCTCTATAGGCGCTGGATATCTCTTCGTGATAAACGAGGCTTAACAACACCACTGTAACAAAAGGAATGAACGCGTACGGGTAGAATTCAGTTCTAATTCCCGTCGATATTAGCATCGATAGGAACTCTGACCCCATGCCGGGATACAAAAGTGGCAGGTTGCTAATGATTACTGTCACTGCAAGTGTCGTCAATGACGTGCGTAACTTCTGCCTGTTGAAAGTAAGAAAAAGAGGGAGAGCAGCCAGCGAAAATCTCGGGTCGAAAAATGATATCCCTAATAGCACTCCAGATAGTCTGGGCTTTTTTGAATAAGCAAGATATAGGGAAACCAAGAGCAAGAATGTCTCCAGAACTTTGGACTGACCCTCCGACCACTCCCAGTAAAATGCCGCTGAAAATCCCCAGTGTGGCCCAGGAGACGGCAGAAGCAATGCTGGAAACCCAACTAGAAGTGTAAACAACACTCCCTTTGGGATGACGAGCTTGTAGATGAGTAGTGCAATAAAGGGAAGAAGAAGAAATTGGATAATGTCAAATGACATAATTGCCTGATTGTACGATTCGAAAATCAGTGGAGTTACTATGAACAAGAAGGACGGGAGATACTTGTACTGTTCCGGCCGAGGATAGATTTGAGGTCCACCGTCATTCAAGTTGCCATGAAAGTAAACTTGGGACGGATTGTTAAAGAGACGCCACGCGCCGACATAAAACGCTGAAAAGTCTCTTGCCAGCGGCGTCGTTGCACAACACCCTGAATTGAGTTCGGAGATGTGCGGATAAGCCTGAAGAAAAGAAAACAGATTTAGTGAAATCAAAATTGCAAAACCGATGATCACGATTTCCTGATTTCGATTTTTTCGCAATCGATTTTTCAGCTCGAGTATTTAGATCGCCCTAGAATTTCGCGATATGAAGTATTTTTCCTGACAATCGAAATTCGTATGCCGTACTGCGAGATCAGATTATCTCAAAAGACTTATTTGGACTGAACAAACCGCGGCAGTATTTAATGTCTCGATTGAGGTCTAGGGTACGGCGTGCGATA
>DATNHH010000227.1:0-3859 GCA_035605055.1 Nitrososphaerales archaeon | reverse complement strand
CCAACGAGTACCTGTCAAAGTCAAAATTCGCTTCGTCGTTTGAAGCGCTGGAAGCTACTGCTGAAGCTGATTATAGGCTACTTCTTGGAGCAAACCCGGACATACAGCTCAGCGCTTACCTCGCCAAACTGGCAGAGATCGGCAAGCAGTCTAAGCGGTGACCAGTGGAAGAAATGGAATTCACTCTCCCCAGAGGTCTGAGGGATGTCAGTCCCGAGGAAGCCGATTCGTTTGAAATTATTAGGGCAGCGTTCACTGATACTTGTCGAATTTTTGATTACAAATTGATGGAGCCATCCAGTCTGGAATTGCTTGAGACGTTAGAAGCTAAGAGTGGACCAGCGATTCGAGACGAGATCTATTTCTTCAAAGACAAGAGTAATCGGGAGTTGGGACTTAGATTTGATCTGACCGTTGGAATCACGCGGTTTGTAACCTCAAAAAGGGAGTTCAGTCCTCCAGTGAGGGTCGGATCATTTGCCTCGGTGTGGCGGTATGACGAGCCGCAGTACGGAAAATACAGATGGTTTTACCAGTGGGATGTAGAACTCTTCGGACCATCCAATCCCGACGCGGACGCCGAGGTTATCGAATTTTCCTCTGCCCTTTTCAAAAAGCTCGGGACCAAACCGAAGATATCAATCGGGTCAAGGAAGATACTCGAGTCTTACATTAGGAGCTCTCTCGGGATCGAGAAGGAAGAGAATATTCTCGATGCGATGAGAGCCGTCGATAAGGTCGCGAAAAAGTCCTTCAATCAGATCGTATCTGAATACTCGCAGAGCTTTTCCACCGATCAATTTCAAAAACTAGTTGATTTTGTGAAGCTAACCGGTGATGCTTCAAACGTTTCGGAGGCGCTAGAAGAGTTCCATATCGACGCTTCATCCCTTCTTGCAATAACTGATTCTCTGTCAAGTCGCGGGATAAGAGACGTCGAGTTGAATCTGAGCATTGTGAGGGGAATTGATTACTACACGGACATGGTTTTCGAGGCATTCGATCAAGATAATCCGAGGTTAGGGTCACTCTGCGGTGGCGGAAGATACGATTCACTTCCATCAGTTTACGGCCGACCCGATCTTGCCGCAACCGGCGTAGCGGGCGGCGTTGAGAGAGCTATGCTTGCTTACAAATTAAAAAGATCTCAGCCTGAGAGAGTGTTCGTAGCTTCGATTGGCACGGATCCAAAGGTCCGATCTGCCGCGACCGCGATTGCAGCTGAATTGAGATCGAAGGGACTTTCAGCTCAGTCTGACCTTTGGGGGCGAAGTCTAAGAAAAACTCTGGAGGCCCAGTCCTCAAGCGGAGCAAAGGCTGTCGTAATCGTAGGAGAAAAAGAACTTGCTTCAAGCTCTGTAAAAGTAAAGTGGATGTCTACAGGGGAAGAGATTACTGTAAACGTTCAAGAGCTTAGCGAGACATTAGCCCAAAAATAAGTGTCCACCTTTTGAGACGGAAGCAAAGACTCCGCAAGGGTAGGGATCTTGTTATTTTGGAGTGATTTTTATAGCAACGGTGGGACAAACTGTTTCGCAAGCCATGCAGAAGATGCAGTCGGCTTCTCTTATGGGATCAATCTTGTCAGTCCTGAACTGCTGCCATTGTTCTGAACCCTGCTCGATCTTAACGTCGTTGCCAGACCCGCCCTGACCATCCCCTCTGAGAAACCATCCAAAAACATTGACCGGGCAAACATCTGAACATTGGCCATCCGCTATACAAGATTCCCAGTCTACCGCCACCCAAGTTCCGTGGAGACCAAAGGACGTTGGATAGGGATTACCATTCGCGTCCATTCTCTGAATTCCTTCTGCTCTTACATCGTGTCCCTCGTGAGTACCTGTGACAGGATATTCTGAAGTCTTTGACATAAAGTCCCCGTCAATAGGCTTCGGCTTGAAGTCGAGCGCAGAAAGTTCAACCATTTCTAAGCTACACTAATGAGACGGTTTCTTGAATTGCAATATATAATGTTGACCGTTTCGTATGGGGTCTTGTCTTCCAAGTTTTTCACTCTCGATAACAACCAATCGAAATGAAAGAGAAATCTTGAGAAATAATTACTACAGTTCTGATAACTAGCTCGTAAAATTAATTGTCTAGAAACACAATCACTGATCATACCCTGGTCTAAGGATTGATGCTGTTAACTCCGTAACGACCGAAGACTTGCCCGGAATTCTCAGGTTTGCATCAATACCGCGTTGTTTTGCAATGTTGTTCGGTGGACTCGTAGCGGGTTCGATCGCGATGTTCCAAGCTGATCCATAATATGGATAATCTGGAAGGTTGTAGTTCTGCCAGAACCAAATCCATCGAAAGATTGAGACGTCCCACTCCAGTTTGAAACTCAAATCTAATTTAGGATTCGTCAGACTGTACCATCCTTCTTTGACGTTGATAAATGCAGTTTCTTCTGCCACTATCTCTCGTGAAGGAATCTCGCTCAGGTCAATTTCACTTCCATTACGCGATTTAGCAATCGGCCATAGAGATTTTCCACCAGCGATTCTCCCGTACGGATTTATTTCTTCAAGATTATCTACTGAACTGCCAGGGGGCAGATCTATCCTGTTCCCAGGGCGTAAGAATGGTTCGCCAAAAGAAGGGTGTTGAAGCCAGAAAAATTCCAGAGTTTGAGGGCTCTTATTTGATAGCTTTTCCTTGATGGTGAGTTTTGCCTCGTCCTTGTTTATTTTGACTGTCTTCTCTAGCCTGAATGGATATCTGATGCCTTCGACGCTCATAATCGCCGAAACCGTGTCGCCCTCTTCTTGCTCGATGGCGCACTCCCAATGCATTACTGGAGACTCGCCGTGAGTACCATACCTTGCTCCTCGATGCTCTTGGGGTCCGTTCCCAATTACAGGAACAGCATCCTGCCATCCACCGCCATAAAGGTCGTTGAAGCTGGATTCTGAAGTTGCGATGGGTTGCACATACTCCTTAGGATTTACGTAGCCCGGTGGCGAGTGCCACATCAAATCAAGATCCAACGGTTTGTATTTCAGTTCGATGATATCCGCTCCTTTATCGAGAAGATATACGACTCTGATTAATCGATTTTCGAGAATGAGCGTCCGCATACCTTTGTAGTGCCAGTCTAGACTAGCGTGAGCTTGGCTCATCTGAAAATCTTCTTGGCTACCCGGAATATAACTCTAGCATTAAAATTCCTGAATTCAAGATTAGCTTGATTGGGAAATTGATAAAGAAGTAGATCCATTTTCAGGAGTTCACAGTGGGACAAAGTTGTCGACCTTCGAATCTGAATTATTGGGACTAGCCGGAAAGTCTGCAGTTGTTACAGGTGCGGCCAACGGAATCGGCAGGGCCGAAACTAATCTTCTTTCTAAATTGGGAGTGAATGTCGTAGCGGTAGATGTCGAATTCAAAGAAGGCTTTGATTCACAAAGGCCCGGGAGGATTGTGACTCTAGAAGCCGATGTCTCAGAATACTGCTCAGCAGAGAGAGCGGTCAAGACTTGCATGGATGAGTTCAGCGCATTGAACATTCTTGTCAACAATGCCGCTGTGAATAAGGGTGGCACAATCCTGGACTACAAGCCGGAAGAATGGGAGAGGACGTTTGATGTGAATATCAGTGGTTGTAGGAATTTCGCTCGGGCCGCGGCTCTGGAAATGAAAAAGAAAAAATCTGGTAGAATCATAAACACTTCATCTGTAGACGGGATCCTGGCTGAACCGGGAATACTCGCGTATTCTGCATCAAAAGGCGCGATAATAATAATGACAAAATGCATGGCTTCTGAACTTGCACCTTTCGGAATTACCGTTAACTCGATTGCACCAGGTTGGTGCGACACAGTGTTTGGAACAGGAATGCTGGACATTG
>DATNHH010000226.1:0-10445 GCA_035605055.1 Nitrososphaerales archaeon | reverse complement strand
TGAATTTCTGACTATCTGCCTAGCGTACTGCCTGCCAAATTTCAAGAGCTCTATCAGAGCAAAAGCTAGGCTTGCAACTCTATTCACGTGGATGTTGTCGACGATGCCCGGAAAGATTTTGGAATCGATCGCCGAGAAGGTTTCTTCGTCGTTGGAAAGAATTAGTCCGCCTTGGGGACCAAAGAGTGTTTTGTGAGTTGATCCCATGAGTATGCTGCAGCCCTCCGATAGCGGACTCTGAAATTCTCCGCCCGCGATCAGCCCCATGACATGGGAACCGTCGTACGCGGTTATTCCAGAATAGTTTTCGGGGAGAGAAGAACTGACATCGTATGGAAACGGGATGAAGCTTGATCCGAAGAGCGTGAGCTCGGGGGATTCTCTCTTGATAAATTCCTTGGTCTCGCCAGGAATTATGTTCATTATTTCAGGATCGTATGGAAAATAGAGATTCTTCAGATGCAGAAGCGGCCCGAGTCCTTCTTCCGAAGAACCGGGATAACCGCCGTGTTTGAGAGGGCATGTGACTACTTTGTTCCCCGGCTGCAAGAATGACATGAATAGAATCAAGGAGCAGGTATGCCCGGACAGCGGTCGAACATCGGCAAACTTCGCTCCGTAAACTTTCTTTGCCAACTCTACTGCGAGCTGCTCGACCTCTTCTGCATACTTGGTTCCGCGGTAAAACTTGTCCCGGGCAGTGTAACGATTTGAAAGATCAGTCGACAGAAAAGATCTAGCTCCTTCGCTCGCAAAATTTTCGGCGGCGAGCAAATTTAGTGTAGTCTTCGTTCGCCATTTTTCATGTTCGCTCACGGAGTGTCTGAACTTTGCAACATAATCTATTACTTCGTCCTCCGATCCGGTCATTCTCTTTACGCCTACTCGCCACCCTTGACGAATAGTTCTAGCATCTTACCTGAAACGTAGCCCTCCAAGTCAACCTCTACCTCATCGTATCCAATCTCCTTTAGCCTCTTCGAGATTAACTTCTTATTCTCCAAAGCGATCTGGACAGATTTCTTATCGACTTCGATCATCGCGTTTCTCCCGATCGTCCTCACGCGCACAATCCTCGCATTCGTAATCGATTTCACAATGCTCTCGGCCAGTTCGATTTTGTTCAGGGTATCGAGAGATATCTTGTGTCCGAAGGCGATTCGGCTCGAAAGACATGTCTCGCTCGGTCGCTCCCAATTTGAGAGGCCAACCATCCTTGCCATCTGACGTACGACGTTTTTTCCAAAATGCAACTCGGCCAGTGGCGCCCTAAAACCAGCTTCGCGCAGCGCCTTAATCCCAGGTCTGGGAGTTTGCAAATCGTCGATGTGCGTACCGTCGACACATACCTCTACCAAAAGTCTCTTGGCTAAAGGTTCGATCGCTGAAGCAAGATTGGATCTGCAGAAATAACACCGCATCACTCCATTCTTGACGTAGTTTTCATCCTCGAGATCGTTTTGACTCACTTCAAGCAATTGAACCCCAATCTCTCTTGCAATCTTCCGTGCATCTTCTCTCTCTGAAACGGAAAATGCAGGTGAAATAGAAGTCACTGCAAAAGATCTGTCTCCCAGAACCTTTCTGGAAACGGCAGCGAGAAGAGATGAATCGACTCCCGCCGAAAATGCAACGATGCAGGAATGAAAATTCTCAAACCATTTCGTCAGGAGCTTGAGGTTCTCTTCTGCGGAGAGCGTCTCTGGTGTATTCAATTGGTTATCTCCCACGAGTTAAAAATCAGCTAAGTTCGGATTCAGCTGTCCTTGAAATAATTTCCAGTACCCGTCTCAGAGGAATTTTCTCGCTGTCAGAAATCCGCTTCGCCTCTGAAAGCTCTGGTTTTATCCGCATACCGAAACCAGTATTCGAAGCTTTCACCGTAACACTCCCACTAAAATTACCAATTCTGACAGGCACGTTTACTATTTTCCTCGGGACGATCAGCCTCGTCCATTCGGTCGTCTTTACTCCCAGAGTACCGGTTTCTTCCACAAGGATCTCGGCGAACTTTTCGGCAGAACCCTTCGCACAGACTACTCTAACCGTTTGACCCATCCTACCCTTTTTTCCCAAAAAGGAGATTACCGTTGCGTCGAAAGCACCTTCCTCCATCAATCGTTCGACTGTCCTCGAAAGTACTTCACCTGTAACGTCATCAACGTTCGATTCGACGAGCGCGACTGTATCCCTTTCGAATTTGATTTTGGATCGCTTCGATTTTTTTCGCGCGGCTTCGGGCACTTATGTTTCTAGAGAAGAGGTGTCTATTTTGCGTTTAAGAATTGTGCCTTGCAGAAAGATGATCGTTGAAATCAATCAGCACCCAATTCTATAACGCTTTTTAAGTGATTTTTGAAAAATCCCACTTAGATAAGGTCGCTGAAGTTTCTTGATTTCAATTATTGGCTCAGGAAGGGTAGGAAGTACGCTAGCTATGATTTTGGTCCAGCGGAATGTGGACGATATTACTCTTGTAGATATAATTCCTGGACTTCCAGAAGGCGAAGCGCTTGATCTCAGTCATATGGCGGCCGAACTCGGAATCGACGTCAAGATCACCGGGTCCAACGACTATTCGGCACTGAGGGGGTCGGATATTGTAGTCGTTACTGCCGGCCTAGCTCGGAAGCCGGGGATGACCCGGATGGATCTACTGACTAAGAACGCGGGAATCATAAAGTCTGTCTCAGCTGAAGTCGCAAAACACGCCCCGGATTCGAAACTAATTATGGTAACAAATCCCCTTGACGCAATGACCTACGTTGCCCTAAAGACTACTGGATTCAAGAAAAGCAGAGTCTTCGGAATGGGTGGCATGCTTGACCTTTCTCGCTTCAAACAACTTCTTTCAGAAGAACTACACGTTTCTCGATCGTCTATTGATGCATTAGTACTTGGAGAGCATGGGGAGTCGATGACGCCCGTTCCAAGCTACACATCGGTTAACGGGATACCACTCAGGAATTTCCTGAATGAAGAGCAGCTCGACAACGCGATTGACAAGACGAGAAAGATTGCAGCGGAAGTAATTGCCAAGAAAGGAGCGACATTCTACGCCCCCGGGAATGGGATCGCCAGAATGGTCGAAGCGGTCCATTACGACAAGAAAGCCCTGCTTCCGGTTTCGGCCTACCTGGAAGGCGAATACGGCCTGTCAGGCCTTTGCATTGGTGTACCTGCGATTATAGGACGAGACGGCGTCGAAAGAATTGTGGAGCTTGACCTCACTGGAAAGGAAAAGGAATCGTTCGAGAAAGGTGCAG
Organism: Nitrososphaerales archaeon; assembly: GCA_035605055.1. Taxonomy (GTDB): domain Archaea; phylum Thermoproteota; class Nitrososphaeria; order Nitrososphaerales; family CADDZS01; genus DATLTL01. The sequence continues at coordinate 7,179 of DATNHH010000226.1, read as the reverse complement.
CTACTTTGAAGGAAGCTATAGCTGCCTTACCCTAGCCGTACCGATGAGATAAACCGCGGCCCCACCTCGGGAATTTCCACTCAATATTCGTGTAGGGGCAGATTATCCTGCACGCCCCGCATTCTACGCAGTTATCGTATGAAACGATGTTTTTCTTTCCCTCTTCCCACTTGTAAACGTCGGCCGGGCATAGTATCATGCAGGGCTGCGGCGAGCCATTTATCACTGCGCATTTCTGACACACGTCCTGATCCAAGATTAGAAGGTGAGGACGCTCGTCGAGCTTGTACTTCGCGAGGTACAGCTTTTCCTCGATCGATACCTTGGCTTCCTTTTGCGGCGCTGAAGTAGATGTCTGGGTGCTTGTGGTACTCAAATTCTAGATCACTTTCAAGTGGCTCTTCTGTAAATTCCGTACAGATCTCTGAGGAGGCCCAATCTCCCCCTTTTGGAGTAAAGCTCGTCTTTAATTTCCTTGAGGTGTTCCTCCTTGGGTCTTCCATCAACCTCTAGGAATTTGTAAAGGACACTGTTCATCAGTTCAGGATAAAGAGTAAGGAACTGCTTGTGCGAGGCTATGTAGTGAGGAACATCCCTGAACTTCTTAAGGTCGCGCAACACGAAGCTGTTTTCAAGATATGTTCGATAAATTGCCAGCTGTTCATGTCCAAACGAACCAGATTTTTTCGCATCCAATGCGGTCTGCCCGGCGAACTTGCCGGATATCATCGCAAAGTTTGTACCCTCAAAGTTTAGAGCGTTAACCAGACCCGCGGCGTCGCCAGCGACCATCATTCCGTCTGTGTAAAGCGGCGGAATCTTGTTGTACCCTCCCTCTGGGATAAGATGTGCGGTGTACTCCCTTAGCGCCGTTCCTTCGAGTAACGGTCTGATCGAGGGATGAGCTTTCATCCATTCTAGAAGATCCTGCGGCCGAGTCTTGAATGCAGCAAGATCACTCATTACCGCGCCGACACCAAAAGAGATTGTATCCTTGTTAGTGTACATGAATCCGGCATACTCCTCGTTTCGCCCCCCGTAGAACTGGACTGCGACTCCCTCGTCACCCCTGATGTTGAATCGCTCCTCGATCTTGTCTTTCGGAAGGGAATAGGTCTCTTTAACTGCGATTGCAGTGTCCTCGGGCTTCCACTCCTCGTGCAGCCCGGCGCCCTTTGAGACGAGAGAGTTTACCCCGTCGCATGCGATCACAACATCTGCGAGCAGGTCTCCCCTGTCGGTCGAAACTCCGTTTATCTGCCCATTCGCATCCCTGAGGACTCCAGTTACGGTTGTCCTCGGAAGCAAGAGTACTCCAGCAGCTTCCGCCTGCTGGGCAAACCACTTGTCAAATCTCGCCCTGAGAGCGGTGAAGCTGTTGAAGTCCTTCACAAATTTTTGATTACGATGGTTTATCTGAACGTGCGATTCGGCAGAGAGGAGCCAATACTGGTACTCAATAACCCGTCGTTCGATCGGAGCGGTCTTCCAGAATTCTGGCACGATTTGAGCAGTCGGCTTGGTGAAAACAATCCCTCCAAACATGTTCTTGCTTCCAGCAAAGTCTCCTCGTTCCAGCATTACGGTACTCATTCCGCCCTTTGCTGTCGTGATCGCGGCAGAAACTCCGGCAGGGCCCGCGCCTACGACCAATGCTTCGTACTTTTCAACCATAAACCAAAACCAGAACCTACGAAGCCCTTGCCAGGCCTCTTGATTTTATTTCGTCAATCAGAGCTGGCACTACCTGAAAGAGATCTCCAACGATTCCAAAGTGGGCCAGCCCGAAGATTGGAGCGTCAGGATCTTTGTTAATTGCAACAATAGTATCCGAATTTTCCATCCCTACAAGATGCTGAATCGCTCCAGAGACTCCAACTGCGAAATAAAGCCTTGCCCTAACAGTAACTCCTGTCTGGCCGACCTGATGTTCCTTAGGAATCCAACCCAAGTATACAACGGCTCTCGTAGCTCCCACTTCTCCACCAAGGACGCCCGCAAGATCCTCGACCAGTTTGAAATTCTTCGGGTTTCCAAGGCCTCGTCCTCCTGAAACAATAATATCCGCACCTTCTAGTCGAGCACCCGCCTTCTCCATCGGCGTAAACTGGACGATTTTTTCCTTCATCTGAGATTCATCGAGCTCGATCGTCTCAGTAACAAGATTGCCCGATCTTCCTTCGACAGGCGCGGGCATTTTCATCACTCTCGTGCGAACGCTTGCCATGGTCGGTTTGTTCCGGGGGCAAACGATGGTGGAGAGTTCCTTTCCTCCAAAATCGGGCCTTGTCCCGTTGAAGCCTCCCTTCTCATCGACATCAAGAGAAGTACAATCTGCAATCAATCCCGTCTCAATCAAAGTAGCAAGGACACCAGCAAGATCTCTCCCGTTGTAAGTGCCACCCATCAAGATAACTTCTGGATGATATTTGTTTGAAAGATAGGCAAACCCCTTGCCGTAGCTCTCGCTTCTGTAATCCTTCATCACCGGATTCTCAATAGAATAAACAACATCAGCACCATATTGGTAGGTCTCTTTCACAAGACCCTGAACATCGCTCCCCATGACGACGGCACAGAGTTTCGTTCCGTAAATCTTTGACAACCTCTTGCCCTCGCCCATAAGTTCCCACGAGACTCGCGCGGCCTGACCATTTCTGTGTTCGACGTAAACCCATACATCGCCATGCTCTCCCGCTATTGGAGTTTGCTGGGCAGATGTTGCAGTTTCAACTGTTTGAGGAGTACTCGACTGAGGAATGACTCCTCCGGAAACTTTCTTGCCGAACGCACCTATCTGAACCAGTCTATCAACCAGCCACTTTGCGGCTTCTTTTGGATCGGTCGCCTCCTTGACCTCTCCCTTTTTCTTCGCGGGTGGAACGACAACTTTCTTGACGTATGTTGGAGATCCTCCAAGCCCGATTTTTTTTGGATCAGCGTTCACGATGTCCTTGGTTAGAATGTTTATCTTTGCCCGTTTTGCCCTAATCAATCCGTCAATCGTGGGCTGCCTCGGTTCATTTGCGGCTTCCGTGATCGTAAGCGCACATGGGATCGGCACTCGGACTCTTTCGACGCCGTCGTCCACTCTTCTTTCGGCTTCGACAAATTTGTTCTCCAGATCTACAACAGAAGTCTTTGAAGTGTAAGTGATGACCGGAAATCCAAGCCTAACAGCCAGTCCAGGCCCAACCTGTCCGGTTTCGCCGTCGATTGCAACTTTTCCAAAGAAGACAAAGTCAGTCTTGCCGTTCGTCTCTTCTATTTTTTGAACGCCCTTCCACAGAGCATAAGACGTCGCAAGAGTATCGGCGCCCCCAAAAGCACGGTCAGTAAGCAAGTAGGCCTGATCAACCCCCATCGCAATGGCTTCCCGCAGACTCTGCTCCGCCTGAGGAGGTCCCATAGTAAGAACGCTGACATTGGCTCCAAAGGTATCCTTGAACAAAAGAGCTTCCTCTATGGCATTCAGGTCAGTAGGATTTACGACCGCAGGAACTCCCTCGCGAATCAAGTTATTCGTCTTCGGGTCAATTCGCATATCGTTTGTGTCGGGAACCTGCTTGATGCAGACTACGATGTTTAGCGGCAAATAACGAACAAACTCGCGGTACAAATCTCTAGCTTTTTCACTCGATATTAAAATCGTTCTGACTACTTTTGTTTCGCACTTTAATATGCGTGCAATTAGTCTTTGAATTATTCAAGAAATGAGTTCTGTAGCTGACATTCTTTCTGCAGTTAGGGCCGGGGAACTTTCGGTCAAGAAGGCGGAAAGGCTTCTGAAACTTGATGCCGTGGCCGTCGTAGGAGATTTCGCAAGGCTAGATTTCACTCGATTTCTGAGGAGGGGTGTTCCAGAAATTGTTTACGCTCAGAACAAAAGTGTTCTCCAGATAATCTCGATCGTAAAGAAGCTGGTAAAGACCAAAATTGGAAGGTCATCGACCGATGTCCCAATAATACTGAGCCGTGTCCGCCCTGATCAATCAAAGGAGATCCTGAAGAATATCGCTGGTTATGATAGGTTGAATGGAAGATTAAGGATTCGTTACTTTCCGGAAGCAAATATCATAGCAATCGTTTCCAGAGACTACAAACTTGTGAAAAAGCGAAGAGGAAGGGTGGCACTGATTCCAGCTGGCACTTCAGATTTGCCTGCCCTAAACGAGGCCGAAGTAGTTTTGAACCTGCTTGGTTTTACCACCTTAAGGTTTAATGACGTTGGAGTCGCCGGTCTCCACAGACTACTCCAGCCGCTACAGAGAATTGTGAAATTCGATCCTGACGCAATAATCGTCGCGGCAGGAATGGAGGGGGCGCTTCCGACGGTTGTTGCTGGGCTTTCCAGCGTGCCGGTCATAGGACTCCCGACTTCAGTGGGATATGGTTATGGCAAAGGCGGAGAGGCAGCTCTCATGAGCATGCTTCAGGCATGTTCTCTGGGAGTGAGCGTTGTGAATATCGACGCGGGAGTTGCGGCGGGGGTAGTTGCCTCTCTCATCTCGAGAAGAGCTCATTCTCATGAGAAGAGCTTGAGACAGAGCCGGCCGAGCAGAAAGTAAAGATCTTGACCGATTTCGTCAAGACATTTGACCATTTAGATTAACAACAATCCGACCGGAATGACGTTGAAATTGTCTGCATCCCTTTCGCCCGCGAGGAGGAACGCTTCCCTTATCAAGGCGGCAACCGGTTTGTTATCCGAAAGGGAGTCGCCTCCATCCTTTCATGAGACAAACACGGTCGTCAAAGAGCTCGTGAAAAAGCGGTCCGATCACGGAAAGAAGTTACTAACTTTGGGCGCTGCACTATTAATCATGCCAGATCCTGTAACCGATATGGCTGCTGTCCCCGTTCTCATCGCCGGAAGAGTGCTTCAGGCAAAGCACGCAATTAGCGTAAAAAACGTGTACGACGAAATGAGACAGTCTCTCAGTCAGATTTCTTCAGCTTGCTCCCTCTGATCGAAGCCTTCGATCTTGCAAGAGCCAGCGAGTTTTCGTCCTTCACTTCCATAAATGAATCGAGTTCGGGATCTAGTTCCTTCAGATTATCTTCGACCGAAACGAAGTTCACGTCGAAAAGCTGGTCAGCGAGAGACCTCATTTCGAGATCCACATCGTCCTTGAATGTCGTCTTCAACGACGAGACGAGTCTCAGCAGAGCCTTTACTCGATAAACTGCAAGAAGAGGTTCGACCTTACCGTTCTTCCACTTTGGGATTGAAAGATCAAATCCTTGAGCGGCATCGAAAAGTGCTAGCACAACGTTTGGCTTCAGCAGTGGAACGCGTTCGTTCACGAGCAAGCAGTGCTCCGCGCGGGAGGATTTGAACGCCGAGAAAATTGCGGAGAGAGAGTTTTCACCTTTTTGAATGTTGACTACTCTCGCTCCAAACGGTGAAATTGACTCTATTACTGAAAAGTCGGGCTCATTTTTGAAAACTACATTGAGCTCGTCTGCGACAGTCCAGACTGAATCAAGAACGTATTCAAGCAGTGTGCCCTTTTCGTCAGGAGAAAATTGTCTTGAGATTGTTTCATTTTCCATTCCACTTGCAAAAATGACTGCTCCCCGGAGATTTGCTCCTGCCACTCAGGATCTCACCCGCTCACAATACAGCAACATCGAAAAAATAGTACGAAATCGGGTATTTAATTAATGATTGTGGGATTCGAAAGTTGAAAGAACATCCAGGAATATTCATCGATCTTAATCGCCCCAAATTATTTTCTGGCCTTTGCCCGGTAATTTGTGAGTCAAAATCTCGCTTGCTGATAACAGTTATAAACGAACTTTCAAAGCTATTTTTTTGCCTTTTCCGCGTGATCTTTTGACTTGTGGGCGAATCCGAGACAAGCTTCTTCACAAATTCTCGACAATCTCGACGCTTCATATCAAACGATAGAATGCGATGTTCTGATTGTCGGAGCCGGGGGCGCCGGCATGCGTGCTGCGATTGAAGCGTTCGATAAGGGCTCGAAGGTCATTCTGGTGTGTAAGTCACTTCTTGGTAAAGCTCACACGGTGATGGCTGAGGGCGGGGTCGCCGCCTCCCTTGGGAATATCGATCCTGAGGATAACTGGAAGGTTCATTTTTCCGATACAGTGGTGGAAGGTCAATACATCAATAACTGGAAGATGGTCGAGATTTTTGCGAAAGAAGCACCAGACCGTGTGCTAGAGCTTGAGCGTTACGGCGCATTGTTCGACCGGACTGAGAAAGGACTTATTATGCAGCGGCCTTTTGGCGCACATAGCTATCGGAGGCTCTGCTACGTCGGCGACAGAACGGGTCTAGAATTAATCAGAACTTTGGAAGACCAAGTTCTCAATCGGAACATCCCTTATCTGGACGAGACCGTTGTAAGTGGTATCATCAAAGACAAGGAATCGGGAGCAGTCTCTGGAGCCGTTGCAATAAAAATCAGAACCGGAGAGATTCTATTCATCAAATGTAAGGCTCTCATCATCGCAACAGGCGGTTGCGGGAAGATCTATTCGGTTACCTCCAACTCGTGGGAGAGCACCGGAGATGGGATCGCCATCGCCTATCGCGCAGGAGCTGAAATGATGGACATGGAGATGATGCAGTTCCATCCTACGGGGATGATCTATCCGGCTGGTGTGAGGGGGATGCTGATCACGGAAGCTGTTCGCGGCGAGGGAGGAACTCTCACCAACATCAAGGGAGAGAGATTCATGGAAAAGTACGATCCGAAGAGAAAGGAACTGTCCGCCAGAGATGTGGTCGCAAGATCAATCTACACTGAGATCAAAGAAGGAAGGGGAACTCCGAATGGCGCCGTCTATCTTGACATTCGACATCGGGGAGCTGCCTACATCAAAAACAAACTTCCCAGCATGTATTACCAGTTTCTGGAATTTGCCAACATCGATATTACCAAAGAAAAAATGGAAGTCGCCCCTACTGTCCACTATCACATGGGCGGCATCAGAGTTGATCCAGAGACAACAATGACCTGCGTTCCTGGATTGTATGCAGCCGGCGAAGTGGCAAGCGGGCTCCACGGCGCTAATCGGCTGGGAGGAAATTCGCTTTCAGACATCCTGGTGTTCGGGAGAAGAGCCGGGATGGCCGCGGGTGATTACGTAAAGACCGTCGGCAATCCTACGGCCTCTACAGAGGAAATCGACAAGGAGATCTCGAGA
>DATNHH010000225.1:0-7508 GCA_035605055.1 Nitrososphaerales archaeon | reverse complement strand
GAAGCAGTTCAGATGAATCTGATTCTTGCACTTGGTCCCGAGGAGACTCAGGATAACTCCCTGAGTCACATCAGGTCTTTCTGGCTCGGAAAATTCAGCCGCTAGATATTGTGCATCGCTTTCAGGTCACTGGCAAACTCCTGCAACTCTGCAGGAATCTCCATCTGAATACTCTCTTTGAGGGATAGTCCTCTTGCTTTCTTTTCATTCCAGACTTTGCTGTTAAAATCGACAATCTGCTTCTCGAATGCCAAATATTGCGAGTCCCAATTTTTCGAATCGGGAAAGGTCTGAGAGTGTATGCTCTGGCTCGAGTACACCTTTAGCCACAGGGCCTCTGTTATGAACGGACAGATCGGCGCGAGCAGGAGCAGAATTGACCTAAGACACTGGTGGAGCGCGTATCTTGCCGACACTATCTCTTTCTGACTAAAGCCAGAACCATATGCTCTAACTTTTGCAATCTCCACGTAGTGAGCTGCGAAAATGTTCCAAGTAAAGTCTCTGATCCTGTTTGCAGGAATAAAAAAGTTGTAATCTTCATATCCTTTAATGCACTCTTCCGTCAATGAAGACAGCTCAGAAAGAATCCATCGATCGCTGGGTGAAATATCGTCGTACGAGGGTTTTTCTTCAGGCACTGGAAATCCCGCGATGAACCTTGAAATGTTCCAGAGTTTAGTCAAGAACTTTCCGGGCGTAGCAATTTTTGACTCAGAACAGGTGTAATCAGAACCGATTGAGACTTCAGAGGCTATCCACATTCGAAAGTTCTCAGCCCCGTATCGATCGAGCATGATCAAAGGATCAATGGCGTTCCCCTTGCTCTTGCTCATCTTCTCACCCTTCTCGTCGAGGCCCCATCCCGTTATCCATACATCCTTCCAAGGGACCATCCCAGTAATCTGGGTGCATCTGAGAATGCTGTAGTGCAACCACGTTCGGATAATGTCCTTCCCCTGAGGTCTGATGGAAGCCGGATAAGTCCGCTCATGGAACTTTTCATCTCGGTTGTATTTCGTAACGTAGAGGGCGCTGACGCTCGAATCCATCCACGTGTCAAAGGTCCTATTATCTCCGACAAAGTCCTTCGAACCGCACCTTGAACAGCTGGGATTACCCGGCGGTGGATCTCTCCAAGGTTGGTAGTAAGGGCCTGCAGGCGGGAGGAAGGGCTCTTTACATTTGGTGCAGTACCAGACTGGAACCTCCGTGCCGTAAAACCTGCGTCTTGAAATCGGCCAATCGCGTGCAACTTCGATCCAGTTTAGAAGTATTGTCCGATGCATTTCAGGATGAAAATGAAGTTCCTTCCTCGCAATGTGCTCTAACTGGCCTTTGACGTCGATGACTTTCAAATAGTACTCGTCCATTGGAATAATTTCGACGGGAGTTTTGCTCCGCTCGCACATCGGAGTACGATGTTGTACTTCTTCAACTTTAGTCGAGATTCCATCTTTCTCGAGGCGTTCAAGCATTGCATTCCTCGCCTGTTTTATTCGAAGACCCGCGATGCCTGAGCCAGCCGGTTCAAGCATTCTACCGTCCCTTCCAATCGCAATTATTTCTTTCAATCCCAGTTCGCGAAACAGCTGCACGTCGTTATAGTCTCCGTAGGAACAAACCATTACGGCGCCTGTTCCAAACTCGGGTTTCGCGGAACTGTGTTCACGGATCGGAACCTCTCTACCGTAAAATGGAACGATTGCGGTCTTTCCGATAAATGATTTGAACCGCTCGTCCTCGGGGTTTACTATTACAGCCTGACAGGAACAAAGAAGCTCCGGTCTCGTGCTGGCAATGGGAATAAACCCGCCGTCCTTTGTCATAAACATGAAAAAAACTAGCTTAGTGGGGAGCTCGCTGTAGATGATCTCGGCGTCTGCAATTGTAGTCCCGCAGTCAACGCAGTAGTTTGTAGGCCTTGTACCTTCGTAAACCCGATCATCCTTCCACTGAGAAATAAAGGTCGACTGCGTTAGCGCTCTGTAGCCGACCTCATCGGTCCTATATTTTTGCTCATAATTTCCCGACACGCCAATCATTTTTAACGTCTGGATCATCTCTTGCTCTAAATCGTCTAGAGCTATCTTGCAGAGCTCGAGAAACTCTTCTCTAGGGGTTGTCTTGATGCTGACTTTGTATTTCTTTTCGGTGTAAATCTCAACCGGGAGTCCGTTTCGGTCAATTCCTATGGGGAACAGAACTTCGAATCCTCGCATTCTGGCTGATCTTGCGATCATATCTATCAGAGTATAGTGCGACGCGCCTCCGACGTGCCACGGTCTTCCCGAGGGATAGGGGGGAGGAGTATCTATTACAAAAATTTGTTTGGAGGAGTTGACGTCGAATTTTCCCAGACCTTCAGATTCCCAGCGCTTGAATATCACTGGTTCGAGAGATTTGTCCCACGATTTCGCTCCTTCAAGTGGATTCTCGAATCGGTCCATTCCAAAGAGAATCGGTCTATACGCTTGCGCCTTGTTCGATTCCTGAACAGTTTTTTCCAGATTGGAGCTCAACCCCTGTAACGCAAAATCGCCGAGACTCCGCCAAAACTCTTCAACATTGCTCCATCTTCCGTTTTGGAAGAAATGACCTCAACGTTCGCTCCAGAATCAACAGCTGCGTCCGCGAGATAGTCGACGACATCTCTCTCAGTTATTTCTACGTCGCTTGAGCCGCACTTCGCGCAGGTAAGCATTCCCTGTTTTTCGACGACGATCTGCGATCGCGGCACAAATTTCTCGGTTACATTCCCACAATTATTGCAAGCTGCCTTTACATAAATAAGGTCCGCATCATCGCTTACTAATATAGTATCGACCGCCGAGCGTTTTAGCGAAGCAAGTATGTCACTAATTCCGTAAATAGCTAGACCGGTGTCTGAATTTATTTCTTTAAGAAATCGTTGAACCAGCTTCTTCTCTTCTACTACTCTGAAGTTTTCGAGCAGTTTTCCAGATTTCTCAATTGTTTCCCGGACTCCTTCGCGCCCCACGTACCCGGAGTCTATAGTTCCGATTATCACATTTTGAAGTCGGTAATCCAGGTAGGCATCTCTGACGAACTCGTCCTTTGTAGAACCGGGCCCGCTAACAACTAACCCCTTTATCTGATACTGCTCCAAGAACGCTTTCTTGGCATGATCTGCTAACCGTCTATAATAATCCGAAAGTTCCATGTCGCGGAGCCTTTCATACCGCCTGGCGGATTGGCCGCCTTTCCTAGTTTTTCCGGAAACTCCCGAGCTCATGGTGTCCACTACCTCCCAGGTGTCACCTGAAACTATGCCCAATCCAGCTTCAGTTGCATCCATAGCTAAGATGCCGATGACATTCTGTTCTCTTAGCATGTCCCGCAGAGGGTCCAAATGGAAGTGGTCGTCGCAACGATAGAGATAAACAGTAACAGGTTTTTGAGGCAGAACTTCGAAAAGATCGATCGTCTCGTTTCCCGGACCGCCAGGCCCTGGTATTGCGCCGCAAAAGATCACGATTCCGTTTTCAGGGGTCTGCTTGTACAGCCTGAGTCGCGCCATGGTCTTGGTCAGGGCATCCTGGACGTGACTGCGCGTGGTATCGGATTTTATGTTGGACGCTGTTCCACTTTCCTCTCTCAGAGCTGCTATAGCTTCATGTACTGCCTTCTTTGGAGGAAGATAGAGACTGACTAGTTCCGTCCCCCTGCCGGTCTTGTTTGAAAGATCCGACAGTAGCTTTCTTATCCTGTATATTGCAACGGAATCAAATTTCTTACTAGTATCGCCAGTTGGCAAACAAAGTATTCCCTCCGGAAAAAGGCAGTCAGCTAACGCTTACGTTAGAGCAAGAATCAGAAATTCGCAATAAGCTCGAAATCCTTCTTTCCTTCGCGTTAATACTCAATCTACATTTAAAAAGGCAGCGCCTGCGAGAAAAAATAATTGTGGCTCTTCTTTGACATCGGGGAAACTCTCCTATCTGAGAGCAACTTCCATGTCGCAAGAAATGATGGGCTGTACTCTATTCTGAAAGCGCGCAAAACTGATCTTACCAAGGCCATGTACGGCGCCGCCCACAGACGAGCCATACTATCCAGACCGGGTGGAGAGGCCTCGAGGATTAGAGCCATCACGAGAGAGGTCTTGGGAAGTTCCGAGTACTACCAGGCTGTAGAGGAATATTACGAAAAAGTGGGTAACTCCCTAGTGAAAGTGTTTGAAAGTGATCCGAACAAGATGTTCATGCCGTACCCGGAAGTTCGGAATGTTTTGGAGGAACTTTCCGGGCGTCACTCACTCGCTGTCATAGCAAACCAGCACAGAAACGTCCGAAAACATCTGGAGAGCACTTGGGAGCTGGCAAAATATTTCAAATTCATGATTTTGTCAGAGGAAGTCGGGTTCAAGAAACCGGACAGAGAAATTTTCCTCCTCGCTTTGGACAAGGCTAGAATTGAGGCGGGGGACGCTTGGATGATTGGCGATAGAGTGGATACGGATGTCGGACCGTCGAGAACACTAGGAATGAAAGCAGTCAGAGTTTTGCACGACTCTGAAGTTTCTATCATACCATCGGAAACCGAGGCAGAAGTACCTGACTTTCAATTTAAGGATCTGAACCCCCTCCTGAGTCTCTTCTAAAGACAGAAACGTGAAACATAATCACGTGTTAGTCCTCTTGCAAATTCAAGTTGATCATTAGGAATTCTCGGAACCCCGCACATCATGAAAAGTATGTCCCTTGACTTTTCCGTAACTTTACTATCATCTGAATCTCGGTATGGATAAATGGCGATAAGCTTCTTTGATGTCCTGTCCTCTATCACAACTTCAATTCCAAGGAGAGAAATTGGCGCATCCATTCCGATTCCCTTGAACGATTCGCCCTTGTTTGCACTCCTCATCAGGAGGTTATCACAATTGATGATACCAATATCAAATGCCGCGATCGAAACCGAACTCTCCGCCGATGCTATATTGTAAGAATCGACAAGCGTGTTGACTGTCGGCAAATCCCTGCCTCCCAATATTCTCCTGATCAATGCCTCCCCGGCAGGTCTTGTCTTTGTCGGACCGATTCCGATCTTCCAGTAAAAATCCCTGTACGCTCTCAGGACAGGGAGGTCCTTGATCACTTCCAGAGATGGAATATGTTTGCGAATCTCTTCTTGCTTTTTCTTTTTGAATTGTATAAGATCTTCTGTAGATTCCCTAACGTTAACATCGTTAATCCTTACTTCCAGAGCTTCTAGCCCATGATACTTTTCGAGTAGGGCGGATTCTACTTCCATATTATCTTCAACTATTTCGAAAGCCATCCCATCGTCTCCCAGTCCATCAGTGTCGTCTGGTCCACTTCTTTCTTCTTGAGGCTCGATACTCTAACTCCGATGAGTCTGACCTTCTTTTCCGATTCGTAAAATTCTGAGAGAAGTTTCTCGCACTCCCTCGAAAGGACATCTAGGGAGGCAGAATGCGAGTTGAGAGACCTGGATCTTGTGTGTGTTTCAAACCCGGTAAACCTGATCTTTATGCCAATATTTCGAAAAAGATACTCCTCTTTTTCAACTCTCGAGTACACATCCTTTGCAACCTCGCTCATAACGCTCTTTACCTTGGAATAGTCGCCTTCGTCCTCGTCGAATGTTGTCTCGCTGGAAATTGAAACAGGATCCCAGCTTTCGACGACCTCGCTACGATCTACTCCATTAGCGATGTTTGAAAGCCAGAGAGCAGATCTTCCCAGAACTTCCTTCAAATCATCAAGCGATACATGGCTGATATCGGAGATCTTTTCTATATGGAATTTCTCCTGGAGTATCTTTTCCGTGACTTTGCCAACTCCGGGAATCTTTCCGACTGGTAGCGGGGAGAGAAATGCGATTACCTCACTCGGTCTAACAATTGTCAGACCATTCGGCTTGCTCATGTCGGTTGCGATCTTGGCAATTATTTTCGAATTTGATACGCCGATGGAGCAGGTAATTGCCTGATTTTCAAAGACAGATTTCTTGATCTCTAGAGCAAGGTTTCGAATAGCTGAATCATTGAGCTCGCCTTCATGATCATTGAGACGCTTGGTTACGTCTAGATAGGCTTCGTCGATGCTGACCTGCTCAGTTCGATCAGCAAAATTCCTCAAGATCTGTATTACCTTTGATGATACCTCTCCGTAGAATTCGAAGTCTGGTCTGACATAGTGGGCACTAGGGGATAATTCCCAGGCCCTTGAAATCGGCATGCCTGATTTCAATCCCTGTCGTTTCGCGACGTAATTGCAAGCGAGCACGACCCCTCTTCCCTTACCGTCACGAGGATCAGCGCCAACGACGAACGGTTCTGATTCCATCCCCGGTCTGCGACTGAGCTCGCAGGAGGCGTAGAATGAATCCATATCTACGTGAAAAATCGTTGGATCGAAATGCTCGACCTTCGACATAGCCTGAGTATTCTATAGTGACATCTTGCAAATAAAAGTCTCAGCTTCATTTGACGAAGGAATCATTCTAGAGCGTTCTTAACATCCGGGTTTTCATTTCGAGCATTCCCGATCTCTTCCCCACGTAGCAAAAGATTAGTCCCGAAAGATCGCGTGAGCTAGGAACGAGTTAAATTGAGACCAGGTGTCATAGCTTAGTTGCACGCCAAATCGAGCTTTGCATAATATTAGTATATTCTTATATATGCGGTATGTTATACATACTTTTCATGATAGAAAAACTCCTAAACGTAGTCATCGTAGTGAGAGATCAGGAAAAAGCAGTAGACTTCTACACTCGCGCATTAGGCCTTGAAAAGAGAACAGACTTCACGCCTCCTGGAGGTTCTCGATGGGTGACCGTTGCGCCAAAGGGACAGGACATCGAGATCAGTCTGTTTCAGGTCGGCTCTGCAAGCGATCCAAAGAATCCCCTAGATCAGTTGCAACCTGGAAAGAGTCCTCAATGGGCTTTTCGAACAAGTGATTGTCGCAAGGACTTTGAAGAGATGAAGTCACGCGGAGTAAAATTCAACGAAGAGCAACCCGCGCAGTATCCTTGGGGCATACTCGTAACCTTTAGAGATCCCGATGGAAACCCCTTTTCTCTACTTCAACAACCAAGCTCAAGCTCCTAGGAAAACAAGAGCTGAATGGCCACGGAGACAAACATTCTAGGTTCCACTTCTGAAAATCAAAATCATATACAGAAACACATCTGGAATCGATTCAATCTCAACATATTGCAAATCGCGGGCGATGGAAAAGGTGATGTTTTCCTTAGTCCTTTTTTGTTGTTATTGGCGATTTGAATGAGTGCTAATAGCGTATTTTCGGCCATTGCAGACCCTTCCCGACGAGCGATGATTGATCTGCTTGCTACGGGACCTCACACTGCGGGGCAGATTGTCAGCAGCTTCCCCAAGTTGACTCAGCCTGGTGTGTCGCAACATCTCCGGGTGCTCAGAGAAGCTCAACTTGTCAGCGTGACCATCCAGGCTCAACAGAGGATGTACGCACTGAAGCCCGAGGGGTTGCGAGAACTGC
>DATNHH010000224.1:0-3460 GCA_035605055.1 Nitrososphaerales archaeon | reverse complement strand
TCCAGCTCATTTAGAGCAATCTCGATTTCGCGCAGGCATGCGTATCCAAACAAGAACGATCTCAAGGTCACTGATAGTACCGTCGGAAACAACTCTGAGGATCTTGTCTCTTTCATCCAGGCTCTAAAATTACAACCAATCCATCTGATTGGACACTCATATGGCGGCTTTGTTTCGCTGTTTGCAGCCTGGAAACATCCCGAACTGTTTCGCAGTCTCGCTCTGGTCGAACCTGCCATCCCCTCAATCTTGGTAAAGAACGAGAAGAGTCCGCTTCAGGTGCTCGCATTTCTCTTCAGTAATTTCTCGGCGGCAATGTCCGCGAGGCGTTTCCAAAATGGCAATCTGAAGCTAACCCTGAAAGCTTACGATGACGGCGACTTGAAAGGTTCGGTGAAATACTTCTATGAAGGAATCCGGGAAATCCCCGGATCATTCGAAAAGCTTCCTGATCCCGTTCGCTCCATGATGCTGGATAACGGAATCACAGTTGGAGAACTCGAGACCGAATTCCCAATCCTAACAAAGGAGGATTCGCGAACGATCAAGCTTCCGACTCTTTTGGTCAAGACCCAGAACGGGCCGAAGTGGCTTCGAGCTATAGTCGACGGTCTGTCCAAAAATATCCCAAACTGCTCTCTCGTGGATATTTCCGGATCTTGTCATTTACCGCATTTAGAAAACCCCACCGACTTTAACAAGTCCGTTTTGGAATTCTTGAAGAGGAACGACGCTTAGATAGAACAACAGTCTTCGTTGAACTTTTCGTTTGATTGGCCATTTGTATCGAGGCTCAATTTGTTGGCGATGCCCTCCAAAGCCAAGGATAATGACCTTCTGTCAGCCTGATTCACGTAAAACAGAATAACCCTGCGGTCAAAAGTCTGTTTAGATGCCATCTAGCAGGATATCGGCTCTCTACGGTTCATGGAAATCTCCCATAACTGCTGCTCGGGTCGCGTCCTCCTCAAACGCATACTTTGAAACAAAACTAACCGAGGATGGCACCGTATTTTTCATCGAAAGGAGGCCCCAAGAGCAGGGCAGGCACGTAATTCTTCGTGTTAAAGGGGATGGACAGGTCGAGGAAGTAATTCCTCCGGGGTTTAACGCACGAACTCGAGTCCATGAGTACGGGGGTGCGTCTTATTTGGTTACAAAGGATTCCGTGTTTTTTTCGAATTTCGGAGATTTGCTCGTTTACAAACTCGATCTTTCCAAAAGTGCTAGCCCTGTTCCAATTACCTCAAATTCTCAAACATACTATGCCGATTTCATTTTCGACGAAAGAAGAAGGAGACTGATTTCGGTAAGAGAGGATCACGCCGTCTCCGGCGAAGCGGTAAACACGATCGCAAGCCTCGATCCCAACGGCAAGGACGGGGTTACAGTCTTAATCTCCGGGAACGACTTTTACTCCTCGCCGCGCCTCAGTCCCGATGGAAGCAAGCTTGCGTGGTTGACTTGGAATCACCCGTCGCTTCCGTTTTTCGGCTCGGAACTTTGGGTAGGCGACACCTCCAATGGTGGCGCGATAGTTAATCGAAGAAAGGTGGCGGGTGGGATCGAGGAATCAATCGCAGAACCTCGCTGGTCACCTGATGGCGTGCTTTACTTTGTATCAGACCGATCAAACTGGTGGAATATTCATCGCTTCGATAATAATACTGTGGAAAATGTTTACCCGGCTAATTTTGAGTTTGCTGGAGCTCACTGGGTTTTCGGTCTGTCATCTTACGCGTTCATACCTAAATCTGAAATTCTCTGCTCATTCGTCAAGGATGGTTTTTGTCGGCTCGCAGTACTGGATGTTCGCTCTAAATTGTTCAGGGAGGTGGCGAATCCGTTTACAGAAGTGAGTTATGTTGAATCCAACACTCATAATGTCATCATGATTGCCGGTTCATCTTCTAGTCCGGACGCAATAGTTCTTTTCGATCCTAGCAACTCAAAATTCACAACTATTTACCCCAAGACTGGCGGCGAAAAGCTTGATTCGTCGTATCTTTCACTCCCGACCTCCATAGAATATCCGACTGAAGGGAACAAGACTGCTTATGCGCTCTACTATTCCCCGAAGAACGGCGACTACGAGGCTAGCGATAGTTCTCTCCCTCCTCTAATCGTAATCAGCCACGGGGGACCGACGAGCCGCTGTCGTTCTGATCTGAATCTCGGAATCCAATTCTGGACTTCTCGGGGATTTGCGGTTGCAGATGTCAACTATGGAGGAAGCACCGGTTATGATCGGGAATATAGGATGCGGCTCGATGGTACCTGGGGTGTTGTAGATGTCGATGATTGCATGAATGCTGCAATGTTTCTTGCTAGGGAGAACAAGGTTGACAAAACCAGGTTGATCATTCGTGGTGGTAGTGCTGGAGGTTATACCACGCTCAGCGCTCTCGCATTCAGGAAAGCCTTCATGGCTGGCGCCAGCTACTACGGAATCAGCGATCTTGAAATCTTCGCGAAGGATACTCACAAATTCGAATCAAGGTACCTCGACATGCTGGTCGGTCCCTTCCCTGAAAAGCGCGAACTGTACAGAGAGCGCTCTGCAATCAACTATCTCGATGAAATTTCAGCGCCGGTGATTTTTTTTCAGGGTCTCGAAGACATGGTGGTTCCTCCAAACCAGGCTGAAATGATGTTTGATGCCCTAAGAAACAAAGGACTGCCAACCGCCTACATCGCATTTGAAGGTGAGCAGCACGGCTTCCGCCAAGCAAAGAATATCATCAGATCTTACGAGGCCGAGCTTTATTTCTACTCAAGGATCTTCAATTTTGATCTCCCCGAAATTATCGAACCGGTAAAAATAGAGAATCTCCCCCGGTCGAGCTGAGTTCATTTGTCTTCCTTCGAACCTTCACCCCTTGATGCCGCAGTAACGGTAGAGCGGGTCGCAAAGAGCTACGGCAACATCTGGGCTCTGAACGGTATCAATACAACCGTACCAAAAGGAGAGATCCGCGGCCTACTCGGAGCGAACGGTTCAGGAAAATCAACCCTGATGAAGATTCTTCTCGGGCTGGTAAGGCCGGATAACGGGAGGGTCACGGTTAATGGGATCGACCCGGCGGTCAACCCTATCCCCGTTCGCCAGGTGGTCGGCTACGTCCCGGAAACGCCAAGGCTCTACGACTTTCTTACAGGTATAGAGTACCTTGATTTTGTCGCTGATCTGCATGGTCTTTCCGCTGAAACAAAAAAGCAGAGGATCGAGGAGTATCTTTCCGCGTTTGAACTTCGCGCGCAGGGGAATGACCTGTTGTCCGGGTACTCGCTGGGAATGCGCCAGAAGATCGCAATTAGCGCAGCTTTGATTCATCGCCCGCAGGTTCTGATACTGGATGAAGCTCTAAACGGTCTTGATCCGAAAACCGCGAAAATCGTAAAGGACACTCTGGTAAAACTCGCTTCCGACGGCGTCACCGTAATATTCAGCACCCACGTC
>DATNHH010000223.1:0-5827 GCA_035605055.1 Nitrososphaerales archaeon | reverse complement strand
TGAGTGATGGATTCTGCCAAAAGACTATACAAACCTGAAGAAAAAAATTACGGCCGCCCTCGCAAATCCTGAGAGGGGGAAAACCCTTCTCGTCGCCGTGAAAAGGGGACGAGATGCAAGAAAGGACCAGCTCGCAACCCTTGAAAATCCGGAAGAATTTCGTCATGATATCAAACGGATTAAGACCGAGTCGATCGAAAATCTTGATGCCCTTCTAAAGACGTTCATTACAAACTGCCAGCTTAATGGTAACAAAGCCTTTGTTGCAAAGAACGGTACTGAAGTTGTAGACTACATACTTGATCTCGCGAACAAGCATAACGTTACGCTGATTGAAAAGTCCAAATCGCTAACGACGGAAGAAATCGAACTGAATCACCATCTCCAGGAGGGAAAGAAAGATCTTCAGGTCGTTGAAACCGATCTGGGCGAGCGGATCATTCAGCTCGTCGATGAAAAGCCCTACCACCTTGTATTTCCCGCGATTCACAAGACCCAGGCAGAGGTAGCCGAGATATTCTCCAAGGAAACGAAAAGTCAAATTCCTAACGACCTGCCTGCGATAATGGATGCTGTCAGAAAGCACCTCAGACCTATTTTTCTGAATTCTCAGATCGGCATAACCGGTGCCAATATCGCTGTTGCCGAGACAGGTTCCATCGTCGTCGAGACAAACGAAGGAAATGCGAGGCTTGTCAGCGCCATTCCCGACATTCACATCGTCGTCGTTGGGATGGAGAAGATTATAGCGAGTTGGGACGAAGCTTTGAAACTCGTGATGGCGCATCCCATAAGCGCAACTGGGACGAGGTTGACGAATTACGTTTCAATAGTCACGGAGAGGCTGCCGCTCGGTACTAATTCGTCCAGAGAGATGCATGTGATAATCCTAGACAACGGCCGATCCAAGATGAGGCAAGATCCGTGGCTAAAAGAAGGGTTGAACTGTATCCGGTGCGGCGCGTGCATGAATGCATGTCCTACGTATGGAGTGGTTGGAGGTCATGTTTTTGGCTACATCTACCCGGGTCCGATAGGCATCCCCTGGACCGAGGAAATTCATGGACTCGATAAAGCCGAGTTCGCTCATCTCTGCATCTCCTGCGGACTCTGCAAAGAGATTTGCCCGGCCGACATCGACATCCCGATGATGATCGCGAAGGTGAAAGAGAGGGACGTTGAGGAGAATGGACAGCTCACACCAAACAAGGTTCTTTCAAGATCTGATGATTTCGCGCGAATGGCGAGCGCGACAGCACCTCTATCAAACTGGGTGATCCAGAGCAGAATCTCTCGCAGTTTCATGAGTCGTTTTCTTGGCATCGAGAAAAAGCGCTCGATCCCTAGGTTTACGAATCACACTTTCGAAAAACGCTTCCCTTCAATCAAGCAGGCGGTTGCAAATCCAAAGGGACGGATAGTCTACTTTGTAGATCTTGTTGCGAACTATAACGAACCAGAGATAGGAGTCAGGGCAGTCGAGCTGTTGCAACAGTCTGGCATCGAGGTCGTCGTGGTACCAAAGTTGAAGCCGAGCGGCATGCCATACATTTCTTACGGTGAATTGCGGAAAGCGAAGAAGATCGCCGAGTGGAACGTGAACTTGCTTGCAGATTACGTAGAAAACGGATATGATGTCGTTGCAACCGAACCGACCGCCACCTACTGTTTGAAGGAGGTTTATCCTAAGCTTCTAGATAATTCAGAGAAAAGTCTCGCGATCTCGAAAAAGTCCTTCGAGTATTTTGAATACTTGGCTAAATATCGGGATCCGCTCAACCTTGGTAGAGGAAGCTTATCAACTGAAAGCAATACCATCGGCTTTCACATCCCGTGTCACCAGAGAGCTCTGAGCTCTGGCAAATTCACAATCTCCGCACTTGAGACGGCCGGATACAAGGTCAAAGTGATAGAGACTGGAACTTGCTGCGGAATGGCTGGAACATTCGGGCTGAAGAAAGGGCCCCTCGGGTACGACCTCTCCATGGCCGTGGGCAAACCTCTCTTCGACTTATTCAACAACGAAAGTTCTATCAAGATTATTGCGACCGAAAGCAGCGTGTGCAGCACTCAGCTCACCGACGGCACAAATTGCTCTCTGGTTCATCCCTTGAACTTGATTTCATTTTGATCCGAATATCTATATCCTGAAACGCGGAAAGCTAGTTAGTCATTCCGAGAGCGTGAGCCAGGTGGATTGCATTTGACTTGTTCAATTCGAAGAATTATGAAGCAATGTGGGAAACGTCGATTCCCTGCTCATGGCTCAAAAACGTTGAGAAATTAGGAAATGTCTTGCCGCAGTTGCAAGTAACGGTGCCATCCTCGTGGTAGACCAGGGGGAATGCAGAGCTGACAAACCTGATTCTCTTACTTCGAGATGCTGACTTTCGGCTTTCTCGCAACTACTATCGTTGGGACCGGGCCTTCTTGTTTTACTGTCGATTCCTCAAAGGACGACCCGGAATCTAACTGGAGTATCCCTTCGCTCATTCCCATGAAAAGCCAGAGTTGACCGTCCTGTCTTTCGTAAGGATAAATGACCGCTGCGTAGTATTGGTATCCCCTGGTTTCTGAAGGATAACACCTTATACTGCGAACATATGCTTCTTTCTGTGAGCAGCAACGATTCAATAGGTCAAGCCAAGGTTTGCACTAAACACGGCATCAGGTTCCGGATCGACGAACATGGAAATTTTCTTTGTCCCGTCTGTGAACAGATTATCCTTCAACAATCTTTACGCAGGGGACGCAGACGACGCTAGTGCATTTTCGATAATAACAGAGGGTGTGATTGCAGAATGAGCGTTGGAATTAAGAATTCGCCGAAGGATCTCGCTCGTTACGAAGGCACACGAGCCCGCTGCCCTAGGTGCGCGAAGGGTCCCATGGTGACTGACTCTTCTGGAGCCGAACTCTTCTGCAGCAATTGCGGTTTTGTTTTGAAGGAGCAAATTGTTGATACTGGACGCGAGTGGAGGGCATTCTCAACCGAGGAAGCAAATCAACGCGCTCACACTGGTGCGCCTTCGAGTCTTGCGCTCCACGACATGGGACTTTCTACGGTCATCGGATTCGAGAATAAAGACGCTAGCGGCAAGCTTCTTCCTGCCGCTATGAGGACCCAGATTGAGAGGCTTCGCACATGGGACGGAAGGTCGCAAGTACACGAGTCGGCCGACAGAAATAGGCGCCAGGCTTTCAGTGAGCTCAGCCTGCTCGTCGACAAATTGAATGTCAATTCCTTGGTTGTAGAAAAAGCTGCGTACATCTACAGGAGGGCGCTCGAAAGAGGATTGATCAGGGGCAGGTCGATCTCCGGGATGATTGCTGCCTCGCTTTACGCAGCCTGCAGAGATACGGAAACACCGCGTAATCTGAAAGATCTTTCACTAATCAGTAACATCAAGAAAAAGGATTTGGCTCGGTGCTATCGACTCCTTTACAACGAACTTGACTTGAGAGTGCCCGTTGTTGATCCGGTAAAGCTTCTCGCGAGGATAGCGAGCAAAGCCGGCGTCCAGGAGAAGACGAAGCGCAGGGCAATAGAGATACTCAGGCGCACGATCGAGACCAATGGTTCGGCGGGGAAGGGGCCAATGGGACTCGCGGCTACTGCTCTCTACGTTGCTTCCGTTATGGAGAATGATAACGTAACTCAGAAGGTGCTCGCAGAGGCTGCGGGTGTTACTGAGGTTACGATAAGGAACAGGTACAAGGGACTCAAGGCTGCGATGAAAATCTGAGAACTCCGGAATCGGAAAAGAAAACTAGTATCGGAATAAACTAGAAAAGATCTTCTCGAAGATGAAATTGTACCTTTGACGTTAATGAAAAAGAATTCGTAATAGTTTCCTTGACCTCCTGGTTTCTCCCCTCTATTTTTGCGATAATGTCGTAAACTCCGTATGCGAGATGTACTTCCTTAACGTTGGAACTGAAGCTGTACATTGATCAGCACGAACGCTTTGGCGGTCATTATGATCTTGAGATGAGAATCAATATTTCGGTTAGAGCAATTCCGTCCTAGCAGGTTCGTCGCGGCAACCAAAACTGACAAACTATTGTTGGATTCCTTAATGCCGTCGTTGATGGCATGTGAAAATCCCAAGCGATTGCTCCAATTCTGAGGCTCCTTTCGCTAGGTTACATGTCACAAGAACACAGCTTCCCTAAGCTCATCCACGGAGAAACTTCTGAAAGACAGTAATACTAGCGATAAGATATTACACATACGCATCCATGCGTAGCTGGGCTTCTTAACTGAGTCAACACAACATCACATTAAAGGTCATCGAAGCCTACACACGCGACGTAGGCAGAGGGGTTGTCAGATTAGACTACGACGCGATGGACTCTCTCGACGCGTCAACGGGTGATGTTATCGAGGTGAAGGGCAAGAAAAGGACCGTCGGAAAGTGCCTTCCCCTCTATCCTTCGGATGAAGGAAGAGGGATCATTAGAATCGACGGTCTGATCCGAAACAATTCCGGAGTTGCAATCGGCGACTCCGTCACGATAAAGAAAATTAAAGCTCCTCCCGCCGAAAAGGTCGTCGTTGCGCCTCTAGAAGCAATCCCGCCTATAGATGAAAGGTACCTGGCTGATTCACTCGAGGCCGTTCCAGTCACGAAGGGTGACAACATAATGATACCTTACTTTGGGGGACGGCTGACATTCGAGGTACTGGGAGTCAATCCGCCTGCAGATGCAGTGATGATAACGCAAAAAACGATCTTCACTATTTCCGAACACAGCGAAAAGTTGAGGGGTGTCCCGCAGGTCTCCTACGAAGACATCGGAGGTCTCCAAGACGAGATCCAAAAAGTCAGAGAGATGATCGAGCTTCCACTAAGACATCCGGAAATCTTTGAAAAGTTAGGCGTCGAGGCTCCCAAGGGAGTACTCCTCTACGGTACTCCCGGAACTGGAAAAACACTGCTTGCAAAGGCAGTAGCGAACGAAAGCAATGCTCACTTCATCAGCATTTCAGGTCCTGAAATTATGAGCAAGTTCTACGGAGAGAGCGAAGCACGCCTGAGAGAAATTTTCAAGGAGGCAAGAGAAAAGTCCCCGACAATTGTTTTCATAGACGAAATCGACAGCATTGCTCCGAAGAGGGAAGAAGTAACGGGGGAGGTCGAGAGGAGGGTAGTTTCCCAGTTGCTCTCGGTCATGGATGGCTTGGAGGCTCGAGGAAAAGTGATTGTCATCGCGGCAACCAATCGCCCCAACGCGATAGACCCGGCGCTCAGAAGACCGGGGAGATTCGACAGGGAAATCGAGATCAGAGTGCCAAACAAGAAGGGGAGATTTGAGATACTCCAGATTCATACCAGACACATGCCGCTGACAGAAGATGTAGATCTTGACAAGCTTTCATCTGTTTCACACGGCTTCGTTGGAGCCGACCTCGAGGGTCTTTGCAAGGAGGCAGCTATGAAAACGCTCAGACGCGTGCTTCCCGAGCTCAAGCTTGAGGAAGACAAACTGACGCCGGAATTCCTGAACAAACTTAAGGTCACGAATGAGGACTTTCAGAACGCCCTAAAGGACATCACGCCCTCTGCAATGAGGGAGGTATTCATCGAAACTCCTGATGTACGATGGTCAGACATTGGCGGCCTTGATATGATCAAAAAGGAGCTGCAAGAGGCGGTTGAATGGCCTATGAAATATCCAGACCTCTATACCACGATTGGATACAGCATGCCAAAGGGGATACTTCTGTTCGGTCCCTCTGGGACAGGAAAGACTCTGCTAGCAAAGTCAGTAGCGACAGAGAGTGAAGCCAATTTCATCAGCATAAGGGGACCAGAACTGCTTT
>DATNHH010000222.1:0-6714 GCA_035605055.1 Nitrososphaerales archaeon | reverse complement strand
AAGTGCCTCCGGTGTACGGACAAGAGTATTGACTAGGCTCAGTCACTTCGATGTTGACACTAAGGCCGATTTGCGAGAGATCCGCCTGTACAATCTCAGCACTGAGCTCGCAATAAGCGCAACCAGCGACTACTCTGAATTCCATGGCGGGAAGTTTTGCCGCGACGATATTAGCATTCTTCAGAATCTGCTCAGCTAACGTAATGTTGTACTCGTACGGCGGCAGGTTACCAAGATCGTAATATTGCGACTGAGCCGGATACTCCGGACCGACCATAGGGACCAGTCCTCCGAAGAACACTTTCTGAGAAATATCCGTGTAGTTTATTGCGTGCGCCATTGCTTGTCGAACCGCAGTGATGTTGGTCGGGTAACGTTGGGTGTTCAAGGTCAAACCGACAAAGAGCATTGACTTGTCTGGCATCGTGAAGTACGAGTAAGTGTTCGGATTGTTTTGGATGAGCGGCCAGTCCTGAGAGAGAATTCCGGATACCTGTGCACTCCCAGTGCTCAGGTCAGTATACCTAGTCACATCATTCTGCACCCATTTTACGATAACGTTCTTTGCATGTCCAGGATCTAGGTAGGGATTTGCTTGAATCTGTGTAGCAGTTAGCTTAGCTCCCCAGTAAGTTGGGTTCTGCTGGAACTGGACATAAGCGTTTTCAGAAACTCCAGTGACCACATATGGACCAGTTCCGGGGATTGGATGCTGGTTGAAATACGAATTGAAAAGCGTGGGTGTTCCGAATCCACCGTGCTGTAGTAACCACTGGGTGTCAAAGATCAGCCCGGTATAAACGGGGAACAGGTTGGGGAAAAACTGGAACGAATTCCGGAGGTGGAATACTATGGTGCTCGGTCCGGTAACATAAATGGGCCACGACTGGTTTTGCATGATGGAAAGAAGTTGCTGCGTTGGATTGATTAATCCACTCTGATTCATTAGAGCGATCGTGGAGGGACCGAAGTTGGCTGTTCCCATATTGAATACGTTGTAAGAAAGCATCCAAGCAGAGCTATTAGCGGAGAGATAATAGAATCCGTACATTTCGCCCCAGACCTGATAGGCGTTCAGTGGGTTTCCGTCGGAGAAGTTTACTCCCTGCCTCAGATTGAAAGTATACGTCTTGCCGTCGGCGGAAGTAGTCCAGTTCACCGCAAGCATAGGAAGTGGTTGAACGACACCCTGACCGTAAAGAGCAGAGCCATTTTCCGTGACTAGAGATTGGTAAACGGTGTACGCGAGCCAGTTGGGATACGGAATTTCTCCGATTGCAGTAAGCTGGTTTAGATCGCCAGCTGGCCAGAAGACATCATCGATAGTCAGAGTCTGTCTAAACGCTTGACCGGTAGAAGTAGACGACGAAGATGAAGAGCTGCTGGATGAAGTTGAAGACAAAGAAGATAAGGAGCTAGACGAGGAGCTTGAGGAACTGATACTCGATGATAAACTGGTACTAGAGCTGCTCGAGGAACTCGAAGACGTCACACTTGAAGATGAACTGGAACTCGAGGTTGACGAGGTCGAAGTTGTCGTCGTGCCAGATGCCAAATAAACTCCAGCGACACCAACGATGACTATAATCACAACAATAGCTACAACCGCAATTGTTCTTGAAATTGCTTCGGCTTTTTTTACAAAATGCCCTTTGGTTATCAAAGATAGATCTTCAGAGAGCATCGAATAAAGCGTATTTATGCCATTTGCCAGTTCGGAATATTCCGCAGTTGGTAACAAAACGTCTTATCCGGGAATTGATACGGGTGCTTTTCTTTTCATGGATTCATCCGCGGCAAATCCGATTTCAATTGCTGCCTTTCCATCCCTGGCAGTTACCCTTGTCGGTCGACTCTCAATAATGCAGTTGACAAAGTCCTCCACCTCATCGTGGTAGGCCTGTCCAAAGCGTTCAGTGTAAGAAGCAGGGTATTCCCCGTGATGACCCAATTCATCGAGAATGGTAGTTGCATATCTCTCCCCTATTCCGACAAAGGCCGCGCCTTTCATCCCAATTACCTCTGCCTGAACATCGTAACCGTAAACGGCATAGGCGCAGGAGTCAATGTGCGCCATTCCTCCACCGTTCAGACTCAAAGTAACTACCACATGGTCTGGTATACCCGAAGGATCTAGCTCCTTATGGTAGACCAGTATCTCGCCATCGGCGTAAACCTTTGTGACTTCAGTTCCCGAAAGCCATCTGATAACGTCAAAGTCGTGGCTACAAGTGTCTGCCATGATGCCGCCGCTCTTTGCAAAGTCGAGGTAGTAATTGGGAGATAAACCAGGCGGATCGCGAGTATGAGAGGACATCATCAGGATCTTACCAATCTTCCCCTCTCTGATCGCAGCTTCGGCGCGGCGAAAAGAGTGGTCAAACCTGCGTTGGTAACCCACTTGAATCTTGATCCCAGCTTTGTCTGATTCACGAATGATTTCATCCGCGTCCTTTGATGAAAGGGTCATGGGTTTCTCGACGAAGACATGTTTCCCAGCTCTGGAAGCTTTGACAATCATATCCTTCTTAAGATACGGAGGAACAGCAATCACGATTGCCTCTACATTCTTGTCATCGATCAGACCGGAAAAGTCCGAGTAAACAGTATCAACATTCAAGCTACTTGCGACTCTCCGAGCAGGCTCGACAAAAGCATCAGCCACTGCAGCCAGCCTTGCACGCGGAATTTTTAGTGCCAAGTTTTCTGCATGCGTGCGGCCCATCGCGCCTACGCCGACGAGGCCGACTCCAACCTTTCTTTTTGTGTCCGACAACTGGGATCTGTAAACTACGAAATTTTCGTTCGAGTATTAAGGATACCATACGCACACGGTTTCTGGTATGGAAAACTTCTTTCAAAATAATAAAACACTAAACCGTATATGCAAGTTCCCCGTATCGCCAAATTGCGCTTTTTCGGCAGGCGGTCACTATTCGAAAATGAAGCTCCCTAGTTTCTTCAACCGAAAGAATGGAGTGGAAAAAGAGAGTGCTGAGTCGACGGTGAATTCTGAAGCGAGCTGTATTCTTTGCTCTCCGAGATCGGAGAACAAGACTGCAAAACTCCTCATAGTCACGGGGCAGTGGAACTTTTACTACTGCTATCGCTGCAGACAGTGGTTCCAGGCACATTTTTCATCGAAAGAAATCGTTCTTCCAATAAGAAATCAGAAGATACAAACTTCGCTTACTTGGTTTTGGAGATCCGAAAACGAATTGTATGAGGAAAATCGGCGAGCCATGATGTGGTTCCGGTCATTGTTTACGGGAAGACGTTACGAAGATCGGATGATCTAGTCTCGTTCATCTTATTACGCTCTCGGTATGAGCGAGTCACGCTTTGATCATCGACTTTCATAACCACTTTTATCCGGAAGAATACATCCGCGAACTTAACAGTGGCGAAGGATACGCCAGAGTTACAACTGATCAGCAAGGCCGAGAACTAATCGAGTACACGGGAGACTACAATGTCGTGGTCGGCCCCCATGTAAAATTGGAGGATCGTTTGAATGCCATGAATAAGTACGGCATCGACATGCAGGTTCTCTCCCTTACTACTCCAGGCGTAGAGCGCGAAAAAGCTAGCCGTGGTATTAAGCTCGCCCGGCTTGCGAACGACGGATTCGGTGCCATTACCGAAAAATACCCAGATCGTTTCCGTGCGCTGGCATCCCTTCCGGTTCAGGACCCAGAGGCCTCTGTTGACGAGCTGGACCGCGCTGTTAGAGACTGCGGTCTCAGCGGAGTAATGCTATTTTCAAACGCGAATGGGAAGCCACTTGACTCTCAAGAGCTAATTCCAATTTACGAAAAGGCGGCAAAACTCGACGTGCCGCTTTTCATTCATCCGACGAGCCCAATAAATGCATCAGCGATGGAGGATTATCGCCTGGTTCCAATAATCGGCTTCACGGTAGACACTTCGCTTGCCCTATTGAGACTCGTTTTTTCTGGCATACTCGAACGACTGCCTAACTTGAAAATTGTTGTCGCTCACACTGGAGGAGTTTTCCCATACCTTCGCGGGAGGATCGAGATCGGTTACAATGCATATCCGGAATGCCGGGTAAACATTCCGAGTCCGCCGTCAGTTTACTTTAAGAAAAACGTGTGGGTGGACACCGTCTGCTACGATCCCAATGTCCTGATGTCGACCTACTCATTCCTGGGTTACGAAAAAATACTGCTCGGGACGGATTATCCTCACCAGATCAGCGACATGGAAAACGCAGTAAGGAGAGTGAAGAAGCTGGGGATCGCTGACATGGAAAAAGTAAGAATTCTCGGCGAGAATGCTGAGGTTCTCCTGAAGATATAGGGTGAAAGTATGGAACTGGAAACGGCGACTCTGCTGGAATTGTTCAGGTCAAAAGAGGTAGTGTACACTCTCTTCGAGCACCAACCCGTGTACACTTCTGATGAAGCCTCAAAGGTGCGAAACGTCGAGCTAAAAACAGGGGTAAAGGCAATGCTCGTCCGCTCCAAGGATGGTGGAAAATTTCTCCTCGCAGATATCGCAGCAGATCGTCGAATCGATTTCCCTAAACTTGAATCGCTAGCGAAGGCAAGACACCTCCGATTTGCGACGCGCGAAGAAGTACTAGCAGCAACAAAGTGCGAGTCTGGCTCCGTGCATCCTTTAGGGCGTCTGTTTGGCATCGAGACATTTCTGGATAACTCCGTCCTCGAAAACGAGTATGTGAATTTTAACATCGGGATGCTGACAAGGAGCGTTAAAGTCAGATCGAAGGATCTCCTGCGAGTGTTAGAGCCTGATTTGCTGGCTGATTTTTCCAAGATGTAGTTTCTGAAGAGAACAGATGTCCGAAAAATAATAGAGGTAAAATAGCTTGGGAGTAACTCTTTCAAAAGCGTGGTATTCCCTAGAACAAATGCAGACGTCTACTTTTCTGCTGTGTCCAAATCTTAGAGTAGGGATCTTTCTTCAAGCTCGGAAGCAGCTCAATCTCCAATAAAAAGTATCTAGCTCCGCTTTATTAACAAAAATAGTGCGTTACGATAAAACAATAGCATTCTTCTCAGTTCTTTTAATAGAAGTTCTCATTAATTCATTAAGAAAAAAATTTTCTGCGTTTTACACACATGAGCACTTTTTGGCCGAAGAGCCACGTTCAAGCTCTGTTCAATTGAAACAGCTTGTTTCACCTGTCTGTAGCTCAAACAGAGCTCGAAACGCCGAGTTCGATCTTGTTCCGTATTCATATTCCAAAGATATCGCGCAAGCTCTGGCGCGGCTATCATGGGAAATAGAAGTACCAGTAGGATCGCGTTTTAGTGTCTCTTCCTTTAGTGGCTTGTCGGCCGCAAAAGGTAAGAAGATTTTTCTAGATCTCGCTTATTGCGTTGCCTGAAGTTTGTGACGAGCAGTTGATGGAAATTGATGGTACATCGCCAGAAAATATGCACTTCAAGTGGTCCAAGAATAACAAGCCGATCGCTACTGTCAGGCAGGACGAAAGTGTGAGGTTTGAAATCCCCGACTGTTTTGCTAATCAGCTTTCAGAAAATGCCAAACTGGAAGACCTGAAGAAGATTGATCCTGCCACGATGGACGGCGCTTGCGGTCCTCTCTGGATAGAAGGAGCCGAACCTGGGGATACTTTGGAAGTAGAAATACAGGAAGTAAAATCGGGCAGGTGGGGCTGGTCGATGACCGAGAACTCCCTCGGACTATTGAAAAATCGCTTTCCCGACAATTTCACGGTGTGGGATTTGCGAGACGGATTTGCAGAATCAAGATCCGGGTTTCTGAAGGGGATTCGGCTTCCAACGAAACCGTTTCTGGGAATCATGGGAGTTGCGCCGGGCGAAGGCGAATTTGGAATGCTCGCCCCCCAGGCTTTTGGCGGAAACATTGACAACAAGCTTCTGACTTCCGGGTCAAAGCTCTATCTTCCAGTTGAAACAAAAGGTGCTCTGTTCTCAGCGGCAGATCCTCATGCATCTCAGGGCGATGGAGAATCAGGAGCTACGGGGATCGAAACGAGCGCTACTGCGTCTCTCAAGTTCCGGGTTATCAAGGAAAGACGAAAGGTCAGATATCCGCGAGCAATCGTTACTGTGGGGTCGAAGAATTACTTGCTTACCATGGGAATCTCGGAGGACCTTTACAAAGCTTCTCAGATCGCGATGGAAAGCATGATTGAGGAATTGGAAAGCAGAGGTATTTCCGGAGCAGAAGGTTATACTCTTTGCAGTCTGGCAGGAGATTTGAGAATCTCGGAAATGGTGGACGAGCCGAATCACGTCGTTTCGATGACTGTTCCGATGGACATCATCCAGAGAAATTGATACCCAGTTAATTGATAGGGGCAGTCCCTGATCTCTTGTTTGAGGGCGAGAACGGCGAACGAGATCTAGAGCTTGGGTGAACCTGACTGAAAGATAATTCAGAGAATATTCTTCGAAGACTTGGCGAGAGAATCGCCGCGAGTAACAGAATTCTCTACTATCCGCTTTTGGTCAAGAAGGCCCATGGGAGCATTATTACAGACGTCAGCGGAAAAGAGTATCTGGATTTCAACGCAAGCTGGACGGTGGCGGGACTGGGATATTCGAACCCGACAGTTATTGATGCTATTAAAGAGGAGCTCGAATCTAGCGCGGGGCTTGCAACCTGTACTTTTCCGAATGAAACTATTTTGGAGTTCGCCGACGAACTAGCCGCAATCACTCCTGGAAATTTTGC